>JANLSF010000469.1:0-6541 GCA_031362285.1 Gemmatimonadota bacterium
GTCTCAACCTGCCACGGTTGATCGCCGCCGACGTGCGGGCGCAGCTCGAGCACACGCCGGGCACCGGCCGGTCCACCACCGACGCCAACTCGGCGGGCCCGATGTGGGCGGTGCTGATGGCGCTTGTCGGCGTCGTCGCCGTTCTGCTGCTCGAGCACAAGGAATCCCGCGTCCTCTTCATCGCGGGTGCCTGGATCGTCGGGCCTGGCGCCGTCGCCCTCGTGGCAGCGCGGAAGATGCGCGCCCGCGTGTCTCCGGTCCCGGTCATCCTGCTGGTCGTGCTCGCGCCGCTCATGGCCATGTTGGGCGCACTGTCGGTGCTCCTGCTGCAGTCGCCCGCGCTGCCGATGCAGCGGGCGAACCTCACGACGTGGGTCGCCGTCACCTTCTTCGCGCTCGCCATCGCTGCCTTCGTGCTGAGCCAGGCGCGCTCCCGCGAGTCGTCCAAGCGCCTCCAACTGCGGCGCCGGCTGCTCGCGGTGCGCACCTGGGCCAAGGCCGAGCTGGCCAAGCCGGAGCCGCGGCTGCGAGACTGGTGGCTCCCCTACCTCCTCGGCCTTGGCCTCGCTCCCACGGTGGACCGGTGGTTCCGCGCCGTGCGACGCGCGCCGACTCCGGACGAATCGCGCACGCGCTTCCCCACCGCTCGCCGCGACCCCGACCACTGGTCCACCGGCATCGTGCCGGAGGAAGACTTCACCGGCTTTTCCGGCTTCGGTGGCGGCGGTGGCTTCGCCGGTGGCGGCTCCGGCGGTGAGTTCGGCGCCCTCGATGGCGTGGGCAGCTCGCTCGCTCGAGACTGGGGCGAGGGCGTCCGCGCGTGGGCCGCCGCGCATGGCGGCGGCGGCGGCGGCGGCAGCAGCAGCAGCGGCGGCAGCAGCAGCTTCGGCAGTTCGTCGTCGAGTTCCAGCAGCTCGAGCAGTTCGTCGAGTAATTCGGGCGGGGGGAGCGGCGGGGGGTGGTGATGGAGGCCCCCGCCCGGCCGGCAGCGCGGCCCAGCCACCCCGCACCCGCGCCCGCTACTCCTTCTTCACGTCGTCGAATTCCATCTGGTAGATGTCGTCCACGTGCGTCCCCGGCGGCAGCATCAACAGGTCGTTGATGTACCCCGTGTGGAGGTCGTACACCCAGCCGTGCAGGTGGATGTCGTGCGTGGTCTGCCAGGCATGCTGCACGAACGAGGTTTCCGCCAGCTTCCAGACCTGCTCCTGCACGTTCAGTTCCACCAGCCGGCGCAGGCGTCGCTCCGGGTCGGCCAGGCCGTCGAGTTCGTGGCGATGGAGGCGATACACGTCCTTGATGTTGCGCAGCCACTTGTTGATCAGGCCGAGGTGCTTGTGCGACAGGGCGTTCCGGACGCCGCCGCACCCGTAGTGTCCGCAGACGATGATGTGCTTCACCTTCAGCACCTCCACCGCGTACTGCAGCACGCTGAGCATGTTGAAGTCGGTGTGCACCACCTGGTTGGCGATGTTGCGATGCACGAACAGCTCGCCGGGCTCGGTGCCCGTGACTTCCTCGGCGGGCACGCGCGAGTCGGAGCAGCCGATCCAGAGGAACTCCGGCTTCTGGTCGTCGGCCATGCGGAGGAAGTAGTCCTCGCGGACGTTGAGCTTGTCCTGCACCCAGGCCTTGTTGGCCAGGAGCAGCTTCTTATAGGACTCCATGCGTCCGTCTCCGCTTCCGGTAGTTTTGCTGCTTGTTGTGGAACTGCTTGAACTCGATCGCGATCTGCTTGTGCCGCGCCCCTTCGGTGAAGTCGGCGATGACGTCGTACAGGTCGTTGTCGATGAAGGTGGCCTTCCGGCCGTCGATGATCACGCTCGACTGCGCCGGGAGCGAGGCCAGCTTGGCCTTCAGCTCCGACTTGTTGACGAACGACGCGTCCTTGTTGAACCGCAGCAGGTACATGGCGTCCTGGTGCACGAGCGTGAACGCCGAGTGATGGTTGGTCCGGATCACGAAGATCACGCCGAACACCACGCCGATCAGCACGCCGAGCAGCAGGTCGGTGAAAACGATCGCGACCACCGTCACGATGAACGGGAGGAACTGGTCGAGGCCCGCCTTCCAGGAGTCCCGGTACAGCACCGGCTTGGTGAGCTTGTACCCGACCATCAGCAGGACGGCGGCCAGGCTGGCCAGCGGAATGCGGTTGAGCAGGCCGGGAATCAGCACCACGCACACCAGCAGCAGCACGCCGTGGATGAACGCCGACCACCGTGACCGGGCGCCGGCGTAGACGTTGGCCGAGCTGCGCACGATCACCGCGGTCACCGGCAGGCCGCCGAGCAGTCCCGCCGCGATGTTCCCCACCCCCTGGGCCATCAGTTCGCGGTCCGGGTCGGATATCCGGCGCTGCGGGTCCAGCTTGTCCGAGGCCTCGAGCGAGAGCAGCGATTCGATGCTGGCCACGATCGCCAGCGTCAGCCCGGTGGCATAGATGCGACGGTCGTTCCACCGCGACCAGTCCGGGCGCGAGAATTGCGCCAGCAGTTCGGCCGGGCCGCCGGCGGGCAGCGTCACCAGGTGCCCGTCCTCGGCCCGCAGGAAGAAGTCGGGGGAGACGGCCCGGAACAGCTCGTTGAGGGTGATGCCGAGCGCGACGACCACCAGCGCGCCCGGGACCATCGCCAGTGACTTGCGCGACTTCACCCACGGTGACTCCCAGGCCAGCAGGACGGCCAGCGAGGCGATCGTGATGATGAGCGCCTCCCCGTTGGCCGACAGGACGGCGTCGGCGATGTCGGACAGGGTGGTGGAGGCGCCGTCGGCGGAGCGGAAGAAGTCGAAGTCGCCCTCGTAGCCCTTGTCGCGGCCCAGCGCATGCGGGATCTGCTTGAGGACGATGACCACCCCGATGGCCGCCAGCATCCCCTTGATGACCGCATTCGGCACGTAGTTCGCGATGCGCCCGGCGCGCAGCGCGCCGAAGATCACCTGCGCCACCCCTGCCACCAGCACCGCGAGCAGGAAGGCGGGGAACGATCCCAGCGACTGGATGGCCGTCGCGACGATCACGGCCAATCCGGCCGCCGGCCCGCTCACGCTGACCGACGACGAGGAGAGGAGCGACACGACGAGGCCGCCGATCACGCCGGAGATCACCCCGGAGAAGAGCGGGGCGCCCGAGGCGAGCGCGATGCCCAGGCAGAGGGGCAGGGCGACGAGGAAGACGACGAGTCCCGCCGGCACGTCGTGCGCGACGGAGATCTGGCCCTGGCGCGGTGAAGCGGACGTGGAGAAGTCGGTTGGCATGGGGCAACAGGGGAGACGGAGAACCAGCCGCCGAACAATGACGGGGGGTCGGCGGTGGCGCTACGGGGGGCCGTCGGCGCGCGTGGCGCAGCCGTCCCTGCCGCCGCGGGACACGCGCCTGCGGTGCGACGTCGTGGTGCGGGATTCGTGTGGGAAAGGACGGCCGGGCGAGCTGCCCCGGATGCGGCGCGGTGCGCGGCGCATGTCCCACCGAAGCCCGAGCGAGCGTGCTACTATCGGGTAGGCTGTCCCTCGCAACGTTCGCGGCCGGTCCGCTGTCCAACGGGTCGGCTCGCTCGTCCCGCCCCCACCCGCCCCGGAATCCCGATGCGCCCTCGCTCGCTGGCCGTGCTTGCGCTGATGTCCCTTCCCGTCATTGGCGAAGCGCAGACGCGCAACGCGAGCACCCGCGCACCGGCCCTTCCCGCCGGCGAGTGGCTCATTGGCATCGCCGCGCGCGGCGATACCAGTTGGATGCCGTGGACGCTCCGCGTCACGGGCGACAGCGTGCACGGCGACATGGGGCGGCGGAGCCCCGACGCGCTGCGAGGCACCTTCAGGCGCGACACCCTCGACCTCGTGCAGTATCGGGATTCGGTGACCGTGCGCGCTCGCTTCCGCGCCGCGGTGAAGGACGGCCGCTTCGTGGGGCAGGTGCTCGGGACCAAGCCGGGCGGCGCGGCACTCGTGGACACCGCCGTCTGGATCGGGCGGGCCCCCGCCGCGCGACCGGGGCCGCCGCGCACCCTGTCGTTCGAGCCCAGCGTCTTCTATCGCGTCTTCTCCGGCGGTATTGCGCCGGTGATGACCATCTTCCCCGGCGACACGGTGCGCACGCGCACGGTGGACGCCGGCGGCGTGGACTGGAATGGCGTGGCGCGCTCAGCCGGCGGCAACCCGCAGACCGGACCGTTCTATGTGGAGGGAGCCATGCCGGGCGACGTGGTCGCGATTCGGCTCCACACGGTGCGGCTCAACCGCGACTGGGCCGTGGCGGGGACGGGTCTCGTGGGCAGTGCCGTGACGCCGTCGCTCGCCGGCGACCTGCCGGAGGCGAAGGAGTTCAGCGGTCGTTGGACGCTCGATCGTGCGCGCGGTGTGGCGCGCCTCGCGTCTCCCACGCCAGCCCTCGCCAGGTACGAGGTTCCGCTCCGTCCCATGCTCGGCTGCATCGCCGTCGCCCCGTCGCGGGGGCAGGCCATCCGGACGCAGGACTCCGGTCCCTTCGGTGGCAACATGGACTACAACCAGCTGCGCGAGGGCACCACCGTCTACCTCGTGGTGAACGTGCCGGGGGCGCTCATCTACGTGGGCGACGGCCACGCGGCCCAGGGGGACGGCGAGGTGACGGGCGACGCGCTCGAGACCTCGATGGATGTGGAGTTCAGCGTGGAGGTGGACCGGACCATGCGGATCAGCACCCCCCGGGCCGAGTCGAGCGAGTACCTGATGTCCATCGGGATTGCCGGGGACCTGCAGGAGGCGCTCCGGCAGGCCACCTCGGACCTCGCGCGCTGGCTCTCGGCCACCTACAAGCTCAATGCGGCCGAGGTGGCCTCGTTGCTGGGGACGGCCCTGCGGTACGACGTGGCCGACATGGTGGGGACCCAGATGAGCATCGTGGCCAAGGTGCCCAAGTCGGCGGTGGCAGCGCTGGGAGGCGGTTCCGGGGGGTGAGCTTCGCGGAGCGGGACAGGCCTGATGCTCAGTGTTGCGCTGCAAGATTGATTCCAGGGTCTTCTAGCTCCCATTCGAAGTCCCAAGTGGTGACGAGACTGCCGGTCTGGTGAAGCGCAACCGACTTCTCGATGAGAGGCGCGCGGTGCGCGGCGCCGACGAGAAGTACACCGGTCGAGAACGATCTCGACTGCGCATAGGCTTCTACGCCCGCGAGGAATGCGTATTCACGGCTATCGTGCGTGCGCACCCACAGCTCGTAGAGGTCGGTGAGGCTGCGATCGCCGGCGGCCTCTACGATGTCCCTCATCTGGCTGTGGAGTTCAGACTCGCGGCGCCAGCCGAGCGCGGAGTTGAGGTAAAGGCAGCCGCCTTCGTCAACGTCGCTGGAATGCGCGAAGTCGAGCGCCCGGTAGCGAGGACTGGTCTCCGCGAGTCTCGCAAACAATTCGTCGGCGTGCGCCTCAAGCTTCGACGCTGGTAGCTCGAGGCTGTGCGTATCGACGTCGACGGGAACCAATTCAGCCTTCTGCGTTCGGAGGTAGGCAGCTACGGCAAATGACTCGAGGGTGCCGCAAGAGCAATCGCGAAACGAGGAGATCGCGGCTGGTGGATGCTCGAGGAAGAGAACCTCTGGACGCAGACGAGTTAGCAGCCAGTGCAGCTCGCCTGTAGATGCACGCTGCGGATTGTGAACCGTGCAGACTACGAGCACGCGAGGCATCGACTCCCTCGACTACACTCCAGTGGTGGCAGATCGCAGCAGTAGCTGAATGCACCAGGTGGTTCGGACCGCCTAACGTTTACTTCTCAACGACAGGCGCCCCAATAGAGCAAGCGTAGCGAGCATGCAGTAAGGCGACTGACAGTTGCAACAGTTTGTTAGGCGTCATGGGCGACCACGGCTGGTAGTGCCGGACCACCGCGCGGCCACTGGGGGTCACCTCCATCAGTCTAGCCGGTGTACCCGCAAACGCCCATCCGCGGCGAGTTCACCACCGGAAGGTACACCTCCTCATCGGCGTGTTCATGGGTGTCGGCATGGGTGGCGCAGAACAGCGCCTTGCCTTCCAAAAGGCAGTACGGACAGACGAGAGTCGCTGGCGCGGGGCACAGGGCACAGGACTCCTCCAGGACCGCGTTCCGGGCCAGGAGTCGGACCGCCTCGCGGCCCTTGGGGCCGGAGTGGACACTGACGGCCTGCCCGGTCAGGGTCGTCGTACTCCCGAAGTCGTATTCGTAGCCAATCTTGGTGCCTGGCACCCCGAAGGCGTGGCTGGCCACGGCGCTCATCGGCAGCTCTCTCCGGTCGGCCGAGAAGGCGCTAAGGTGCCCGCAGCATTCCAGCCAGATCTTCCGCAGGAAGGCATCGAGGTGCTTGAGAGACGCGTTCGCCCGCGCCTCGGCGTATAGCCAGTATCGCGCATCATCCCCGCCCTCGAATCGATAGAGTATGAGCGCCTCCCGATCGCCGCCGCCGCGCGCCTGAAGGCAGGCCGCAAGGTGCGCCGCCATCTTCGTCTTCGTGGCTTGATGCCCGCATCGCGCGCAAGACCCGAGCTTCGCTGCTGTCGCTGCCATGATCCTGTTGGAATGACGCCTAACG
>JANLSF010000473.1:0-1862 GCA_031362285.1 Gemmatimonadota bacterium
GGCGGCGAGATCGCGAACCGCACCTTCGTGCCGGTGGGAGACGACACGGTTCGGATCCGGGTCGCCGCCTGGCGCGATCAGGGCGAGAGCAAGTCCGCGCGTGCTTCGACGCTCACGGGCACGATCCGGCGCCACGCCGCCTTCGCCTCCCAGCACGTGCGCGCCCGCGACGTGCTGGTGTACCTGCCGCCTCGCTATGCCGCCGACTCCACCCGCCGCTATCCGGTGCTCTACTTCCAAGACGGCAACAACGTGTTCGACGCGGCCACGAGCTTCGCCGGGGTCGAGAGGGGCGCGGACGAGACCGCGGAGCGGCTGATCGCCGCGGGCGAGTTGCCGGCCGTGATCCTGGTGGCGATCGCGAACACGCCGGACCGGATGGCCGAGTACACGCCGGCCGCTGATCCGCGCCACGGCGGCGGACGCGCCGAGGAGTACGCGCGGTTCCTGCTCGAGGAACTGATGCCGTTCGTGGACCGCACCTACCGCACGCGTACCGATCCGGCCTCGACTGGCGTGGTCGGGTCGTCGCTCGGCGGGATCGTCTCGCTCTACGTGGGTCTCGAGCATCCGGAGCGCTTCGGGCTCGTCGGCTGCGTGTCGCCCGCGGCCTGGTGGGCGGACCGCGACATCGTGCGGCGCGCGGCGCAGGCCCACGCGGACTCGACGCGGCTCCGCGTGTGGCTGGACATCGGCACCGCGGAGGGCGGCTCGGGTGGGAAGGCGCTGGGCGACGCCCGCGCGCTCCGTGGCGCGCTCGTGAAGGCCGGCTACCGCGAGTGCGTGGACCTCCACTACGAAGAGGTCGAGGGCGGCGAGCACAACGAGCGCGCCTGGGCGGCCCGCACCGACCGGATGCTGCGCTTCCTGCTGGGGGCCGTGTTCGTCGACTCGGATTGAATCCCCGCCGCGCATTCGTTAGCGTGCGGACGAGTCGTGGGCCCCAGCGGGCGAGCGGCGACATTGACGGCCCGGTCGTGGGAGCGTTCCGTAGGAGCGTTTCCTGGGGGCGTATTAGGGCCATCCGGACGGAGGAACAGAACACGATGCCTTCAGTCGAGCTCAAGGACCTCAGCAAGACTTATGGGCGAGGCAGCCGCGCCGTCGACCGCGTCAGCCTCACCATCCCGGACGGCGAGTTCCTCGTGCTCGTGGGCCCCTCGGGATGCGGCAAGTCCACGGTGCTCCGGATGGTGGCCGGCCTCGAGGACATCTCCGAGGGCGAGATCAAGATCGGCTCGCGGGTCGTGAACGAGATGCCGCCCAAGGACCGCGACATCGCGATGGTGTTCCAGAACTACGCCCTCTACCCGCACATGAGCGTGTTCGAGAACATGGCGTTCGGCCTCCGGCGCCGCAAGATCGCGGAGCCCGAGGTCAAGCGCAAGGTGGCGGCCGCCGCCCAACTGCTCGGGCTCACGGTCTACCTCGAGCGCAAGCCGCGCGAGCTGTCGGGTGGCGAGCGCCAGCGCGTGGCGCTGGGACGCGCGATGGTGCGCGAGCCCCAGGTGTTCCTGTTCGACGAGCCGCTCTCCAACCTCGACGCCAAGCTCCGCGTCCAGATGCGGGCCGAGATCAAGCGGCTGCACCAGCGCGTCAAGGCCACGATGATCTACGTCACGCACGACCAGGTCGAGGCCATGACCTTAGGCGACCGCATCGCCGTCTTGAAGGGCGGCGTGCTCCAGCAGGTGGCCGATCCGTTCACGCTCTACGAGAGCCCGGCCAACGCTTTTGTCGCGGGGTTCATCGGGAGCCCGCCCATCAACTTCTTCGTCGCGAACCTGCGCGACGCGGGCGGTGCGCTCGAACTCGGCCTGGCCGACACGACGGCGCCACTGCCTGCTGCGCTCGCGGCTCGG
>JANLSF010000483.1:0-5644 GCA_031362285.1 Gemmatimonadota bacterium
CCGTCGTGCTCGACGTGCTCGGCGGCCGCTGAAGGCGTCGCGCCGTCACGACAGTTCGGACCTTTTCACCGAAATGGGCGTTGCAGCCGCGCCACGACTTTCGGGTCCGACGCCCGAACAGTCGCCGAATTGCCCGCATCACCGGCGCCAATTTCAGAGATCATTCCAACACCCAACTCGTTTTCCAGTAACGAGTTGATTTCACTTTTCGGTGTCGAGTCCGAATATTCTCTGTCGCGCTATTGACGGTCATATACCCCGCTCGTATCGTGGGCGCCCCTGCAACAGCCGGCGAGCGCATCCCGCTCGCTCACGGGAACCACCTCTCCACCGCACGGGCCCATGCAAACCACGGCAGCCCCCAGGTCGACCGGCTCCAAGTTCTTCCGCAGCGCTCCCTCATCCGCCTTCGACCAGTACCTGCACGACATCCAGAAGCTGCCGCTGATCACGGATGTGGAGGAAGAACGACGACTCGCCCGACGGGCCCAGAAGGGCGACGAAGCCGCGGCGGAGCGGCTGGTGACGGCGAACCTCCGCTTCGTGATCTCGTACGTGAAGAAGTACCAGGGACACGGGCTCGACCTCTCGGAGCTGGTCGCGATCGGAAACGAAGGGCTCCTCAAGGCGGTGCGCAAGTTCGACCCGGAGCAGGGCGTCAAGTTCATCTCGTATGCGGTGTGGTGGGTGCGCCAGGCGGTCCTCAAGGCGCTCGCGGAACAGACCCGCTCGGTGCGCATCCCGCTCAACCAGAACTCGCAACTGATCAAGCTCGCGCGCGCCGAGACGATTCTCGGCCAGGTCCTCCGCCGCGACCCCACTGACCGTGAACTCGGTCGCCTGCTCGACGAGACGCCGGAAGTCATTCGCGCCTCCAAGCAGATGTCCTCCACCGAAGTCTCCCTCGACGCCCCGATCGATCGCTCCGATCGCGAGGCCAGCACGCTCGGCGAGCGGTTTGCCGGCGTCGACGGCCTGGAGATCGAGGACAAGACCGACGGCCAGCTCATGCGCGAGTTCATCGTGCGCGTCTTCCGCGAGTACCTCACCCCGCGTGAACGGAAGATCCTGTCGCTCTACTACGGGCTGCAGGAAGGGAGCGAGGCCATGACGCTCGAGAAGATCGGCGCCCTCATGGGCGTCACCCGCGAGCGCATCCGCCAGATCCGCGAACGGGCCTTCGAGAAGCTCCGCCAATCGCCCGACGGCAACGCCCTCGCCGGCTTCTGGAGCACGACCTGACTCACGGGAAGGCGCGTGGATAGCTTGCCCGCGTGACCACGCGCCTTCCGCTCTTTCCGCTCGGTGTCGTCCTCTTCCCGGGCGCGTCCCTTCCGCTGCACGTGTTCGAGCCGCGCTATCGCCAGATGGTGGCGGACTGCCTCGCGGCCGACGGACGCTTCGGCCTGCTCTTCCGCGACGACGCCACCCCGGAAGGCGAGCTGGCGGCCGGCACGGTGGGGTGCATCGCCGAGATCACGCAGCACGAGGTGCTCCCCGATGGACGCAGCAACATCATCGTCCATGGGCGCGAGCGCTTTGCCTTCGCCGGCTGGGCCGACAGCGGCACCCCCTACCGCACGGGCGACGTCACCCCGTGGGACGACGTCGTCGAGGCGCCCGCGTCGCTCGCCGTGCTCAACGGACGACTCCGCCTCCTCTTCGCCCGCGTCGCCGATGCCGCCCGCACGATCTCCGAGGAGGAGGCCGAGCCGCCTCCGCTGCCCGATGATCCGGCCAAGCTCTCCTTCGCCATCGCCTCGATGATCGACCTCGGGACCGGCGAACGCCAGGCGCTCCTCACGGAGACCTCACCGGCCGCGCGCCTGCGCACCCTCGAGACGCTGCTCGCCCCGGCCGCGCCCGACCTCGAGGCCCGCGCCGAGGTGCATGAGCGCGCCAAGACCAACGGACACGGGCCGCATCACGAATGACCGGGGCCGCGACCGGCACCCTCTCGCGCGACCTCGCGGCGATCGTCGGTGAGCGGCACGTGATCACCGGGGCGAGCCGCCTGCTCGCCTACGCCAGTGATGGACTGCCGGGACATCACGCCATGGCCCGCCTCGCCGTGCTCCCCGGCACGCGCGATGAACTCGTGGCCGTGGTGCGCACGCTCGCGCGCTCGCGCACGCCGTTCGTGCCGCGCGGGGCCGGCACCGGGCTCTCCGGCGGCGCCCTCGCCGACGACGCGGTCCTGATCGGGCTCAATCGCCTCAAGCGCATCATCCAGGTCGACGCCGCCAACCGCCGCGCCCTGGTCGAGCCCGGCGTGGTCAACGCCGTGCTGTCCCGGGTGGTGGCACCCCTCGGCCTGCAGTACGCCCCTGATCCCTCGAGCCAGGCCGCCTGCACGCTTGGCGGCAACGCGGCCGAGAACGCTGGCGGCCCGCACTGCCTCAAGTACGGCGTCACCCTCAACCACGTGCTCGAGGCCACCGTCGTCCTCCCGGACGGCGACGTCGTCATCCTCGGTGAGGCCGATGGCGAGCGCGACGGGCTCGACCTGCTCGGCGCCTTCATCGGGTCGGAAGGGTGCTTCGGCATCGCGCTCGACCTCACGGTGCGCCTCGTGCCGCTGCCGGAGCGCGTCATCACGCAACTCGCCGACTTCGGCACGGTGGGCGCGGCCGCGCGCGCCACCAGCGCGATCATCAGCGCCGGCATCCTCCCGGCCGCGCTCGAGATGATGGACCAGCCGACCATCCGGGCGGTGGAGGCATCGATCTATGCCGCCGGCTATCCCGTGGATGCGGCCGCCGTGCTGCTCGTGGAGCACGATGGCGCCGCGGCCGGGCTCGACGACGACGCGCGCGACACCGAGGCCATCCTGCGCGCGGCGGGCGCGCGCAACGTCCTGACCGCCACCGACGCCGCCGAGCGCTCACGGCTCTGGCAGGGCCGCAAGAAGGCGTTCGGCGCCATGGGGCGGGTGGCCTCGCACCTCATGGTGCAGGACGCCGTGGTGCCACGCACGCGGCTCGCCGAGGTGCTCGAGCAGATCAACGCCATCGGCGTCGCGCACGGCCTGACGGTGTGCAACGTCTTTCACGCCGGGGACGGCAACCTGCACCCGAACATCCCGTACGACGGCCACGACGCCGCCGTGGCGGCGCGCGTCGAGGAGGCGTGCACGCAGATCATGGCGTGCTGCATTGCCGCCGGCGGCACCATCACCGGGGAGCACGGCGTGGGCCTCGACAAGATCGGCTACATGGACGCCCTCTTCGGCGCTCCGACGCTCGATGCCATGTGTCGCCTGCGCGGCGCCTTCGATCCCGACCGTCGCGCCAATCCGGGCAAGGTCATCCCCGTGCACAGCTGCCGCGAATGGACCGGCGCCCTGGCCTGGCGCGCGGTCACGCGGGAGGGCGCCGCGTGAGCGCCACCGCCCTCTGCGCCACCAGCACGGCCGACGTGGCCGAGGCCGTCGCGGACGCCGTGCGGCGCACGGCCCCGCTCCGCATTGTCGGCGCGCGCACCTGGCTGGATGCGGGGCGCCCGGTGCGCGGCGACGTCACCGAGCTCGACGTGAGTGCGCTGCGAGGCGTGGCGGCCTACACCCCCGGCGACCTCACCTGCACCGTGGGCGCCGGCATGACCCTCGCCGAGCTCGACGCGATGACCGGTGAACACGGCCAGTGGTGCCCGCTGCTCGCCTGGGGCAGCGACGCCGGCACGGTGGGGGCCACCCTCGCCACCGCCACCGCGGGCCCGTGCGCCGCCGCGCTCGGACTGCCGCGCGACCTCGCCCTCGGGCTGGAGTTGGTCGACGGGCGCGGCAGCGTGTTGCGCGCCGGCGGCGTGGTGGTGAAGAACGTGGCCGGCTTCGACCTCGTGCGACTCAATGTCGGCGCCTGGGGGTCGTTGGGCGTGATCACGGCGGCGAGCCTGCGGCTGCGCGCCCGGCCCTCGGTCGACGTCACGTTTGCCTTCCCCGTCACCGACGACGACGCGTCGCGGGCCCGCGTGGAGGCGACGCGCATCGGCACGCTCGCGCCGCTGGCCCTCGAGCTGGTGAACGCCACGGTCGCCGCCGCGCTGGGACTGGACGCGGTGCCGCACGCGCTCGTGCGCGTTGGCGGCAACGCCACCTTCGTGCGTGCCTGCGAGTCGATGCTGCGCGCCGGTGGTGGAGTCCGCGCGCTCGATGCCACCGCGTGGACCACGCTCCGCGCCCTCGAGCCCGCGCGGGCCTCCACCTGGCGCGAGTCCGTGGCCCCGTCGCGCTGGCCCTCCCTCACCACGGCGATCCTCCGAGCGGGCACCGATGACGGCCGAGCGGTCCAGGCGCACCTCGGCGTCCTGCGCGGCGTGTTGCGCGTGAGCACCGCGCTGCGCGACGGCGACGACGCCGCGGCGGCACTCCGCGTGGGCGCCGCCTGGCGCTCCACCCTGCGCGCCATCCGGGAGCGCCCCGCCCTCGACAAAGCCGGCGACGACGCCACGGGCGCCTTTCGCGTGAACACCACCGATGCGCTGGAACGTCGCGTGCGCGCCGCCTTCGATCCCGCCGGCGTGCTGAATCCGGGCATCCTCGCATGACGGTGCCGGCGCAGGGGCGTGCGCCGCTTCCCGTGGCGCTCATCGGCACGCCGCTCGCGCACGAGGCGCCGGGCCTCGACCGCTGCGTGCACTGCGGCTTCTGCCTCGACGCCTGCCCCACCTACCTCGCCCTCGAGAACGAGAACGACTCGCCACGGGGCCGCCTCGTGCTGATGCGCGCCCTCGTCGAGGGCACGGTGGCGCTCGGCGATCCCGAGGTCGGCACGCACCTCGACCAATGCCTCGGCTGTCGCGGCTGCGAGACCGCCTGCCCGAGCGGCGTGCCGTATGGCGCCCTCCTCGAGGCGGCGCGAGCCACGATGGCGACCGTCCGCCCGTTGCCGGTGGTCGCCCGCGTCATCCTCGGCGTCTTCCGCCGTCGATGGGTGCTGCGGGCCGCGCTGGCCGCGCTGCGTGTCGTCCGCGACAGCGGACTCGCGACACTCCTCGCCAGGCTGCCCGGTCCCCTGGGTCAGGCCCACGCGATGCTGGCGTCGACGTCGCCCGCCCTCGGCGCCGCCACGCGCGCGCGCGCCGTCGCTGTGGTGCCCTCGCGTGAGCGCGTGGCGCTCCTCACCGGCTGCGTCATGGATGGCCTGTTCGGCCATGTGCACGCCGCCACGCGCGCGGTCCTCGCCGCCAACGGCTACGCGCTCGCCGAGGCGCCCGACCAGTGCTGCTGCGGCGCGTTGCATGCCCACGCCGGCGACCGCGAGGGCGCCCGCGCCCTCGCCCGCGCGAACATCGCCGCCTTCGAGGCCAGCGGCGCCGAGGCGGTCGTGATGAACGCCGCCGGGTGCGGCGCCATGTGCCGGACGTACGATCACCTGCTGGCGGACGACCCCGCGTGGTCGGCCCGGGCGCGCAGCTTCGCCGCGCGCGTGAAGGACGCCAGCGAGTTGCTCGCGGCCGCCGGCCCGGTGAGCGGCGCCGCGCTCGACCTGTGCGTCACCGTGGACAACCCGTGCCACCAGCAGCACGCGCAGCGGTTGGTGCGGGAGCCCGCGCGCGTGCTCGCGGCGATCCCCGGCCTCGAGGTGCGCGCTCTCGCCGATGCCGACCAGTGCTGCGGCTCGGCCGGCATCTACAACCTCGTCGA
>JANLSF010000497.1:0-7726 GCA_031362285.1 Gemmatimonadota bacterium
TCGATATGTACCGTAACAACCTCACGTCCCCCTCACAAGTGCACCAATTATTGCCCCGCAGTATCATCCTCCGGTCGCGTCATCGCGTGTCGGACCGAAACAATCACCGCGTCGCATCGTAGGCATCGTTGTCCTCAGCCAAACTCCCATGGTGACCCGCGAAGACCTCGAAGGATTCCTCGACCGGCTTGCCGGCGATGGAGCCAGCAACCGCGAACTCGAGCCCGGCCTCTGGGCCATCCGCCCCGGCGGCGCGCTCGACATCGACGTGATCGTCCACTTCCTGCCGCCGGTCGTGCTGCTGCGGGTGAAGGTCATGGACCTGCCCGCCGGCGACGCCCAGGCCAACGCGTTGTCGCGTCGCCTGCTGGAACTGAACGCGAGCGACCTCCTGCATGGGTCGTACGGCATCGCGAACGGCGCGGTCATCCTCACCGAGGCGCTCGAGCTCGGCCACCTCGACTTCGAGGAGTTCCTCGCCTCGTACGAGAGCATGACGCTCTCGCTGGCCTCGCACATGCGCGAGCTCTCGACCTTCCAGGAGGCGCGCTGACCATGGGCATCTTCGATCGCCTCACCTCGCTGATCAAGTCGAACATCAACGACGCCATCTCCTCGGCCGAGAATCCCGAGAAGATGTTGAACCAGATCATCGTCGACATGCGCGACCAGCTGGCCAAGGCCAAGCAGGCCGTGGCCGGCGCCATTGCCGACGAGAAGCGCCTCCACGACCAGGCCCAGCAGGAGTTCAAGCAGGCCGAGGAATGGGAGAAGCGCGCCGTGCTGGCCATCCAGCAGGGACGCGACGACCTCGCCCGCCAGGCGCTCGTGCGTCAGGGCGAACATGGCTCCCATGCGCAGGCGCTCCAGACCACCTGGGAAGCGCACCGCATGGAGACGGAGAAGCTCAAGAACCAGCTCCGCGACCTCAACGACAAGATCGAGGAGGCGAAGCGCAAGAAGAACCTCCTCCTCGCCCGGCAGCGTCGCGCGCAGGCGCAGCAGCGCATTGCCGAGACGATGTCCTCCATGTCGGAGAAGTCGGCGTTCGAGGCGTTCGCCCGCATGGAAGAGAAGATCGAGCAGAACGAGCGGATGATCCAAGCCTCGAGCGAGATCGACGAGGAGTTCTCGGGCGATCGCCTCAAGCACGACTTCAAGCAGATCGAGATCGCCGCCGGTGGGCTCGACGCCGAAGGCAAGCTGTTTGCCCTCAAGCAGAAGATGGGGATGCTGCCGGCCGGCGCGCCGGTGGCCCCGAAGCAGATCGCCGCCGGCGCCGCTCCCGAGCCGGTCAAGATGAATACCGAGGAGGTCCTCGCGGCGGAAATCGAGGAGCTCATGAAGGACACCAAGTAAAGGCAAGTAACAGCAAGCCACCACGAGACCGTTCACGTGAACTTCAACGACCTCCGCTTCCTCGTCCTGGCCGAAGGCAACTTCGGCCCGCTCTCCTCCAAGACCGCGAACGGCGTCATCCGCTACACCCCCGAGCGGTGCGTCGCCGTCCTCGACACCACGCAGGTGGGGAAGACGTCGCAGGAGGTGCTCGGCTTCGGCGGGACGCTGCCCGTGGTCGGCACCTTCGAGGATGGCGTGAAGTGCGGCGCGAATGCCCTGCTCATCGGCATCGCGCCGCAGGGCGGCAAGCTGCCGGAGAGCTGGCGCGGCTGGATTCGCCAGGCCATCGAGCAGAAGCTCGAGATCTGGAGTGGCCTCCACTTCTTCATCGGGGACGACCCGGAGTTCGCCGCGCTGCAGAAGCAGCACGGCACCCCCATTCACGACCTTCGCAAGCCGCCCGCCAACCTCCCCATCTCCACCGGGCGGGTGCGCGAACTCGCGGCCACGGTCATCCTCACCGTGGGATCCGACTGCAACGTCGGCAAGATGACGGCGTCGCTCCAGATCCGCGATCACCTCAAGCAGCAGGGCAAGCGCGTCGCCTTCGCCGGCACCGGGCAGACGGGCATCCTCATCGAGGGGTGGGGCATCGGCGTCGATGCGGTGGTCGCCGACTTCGTGGGCGGAGCCGCCGAGCGGCTCACGATGGACGCCGCGAAGGATGCCGACATCGTGCTGGTCGAGGGGCAGGGGTCGCTCATTCATCCCGGCTATTCGGCCGTCACGTACGGCCTCATCCAGGGATCGCTGCCGCACGCGTTCATTCTCTGCACGCAGCCGTCGCGGCAGACGATCGACTCCAACGATTGGGTCCGCATCCCGCCCCTCAAGGACCTGATCGAGATCCACGAGATGTCGATGCGCTACCTGCGCCCCGCGCCGGTGATCGCCGTGTCGCTCAACACGTACGACCTGAGCGATGCCGCGGCCAAGGACGCCATCAAGCGCGCGCAGGACGAGACGGGGCTCCCCGCGACCGATCCGGTGCGCTATGACCCCAAGCCGCTCGTGGATGCCGTGATGGGGTTTCACGCGGCGCGCACGCGGTAGCACCTCACCGCGCGCGGTGTCGCGCGCAGCGGAAGGGCACGGGGCGCACGATTCCGGTTACGTCGGGTCGCGCGCCCCGTTCGACATTCTCGGGCATCCCCTTGACCGTCGAGGCGTTGCCCATGTCCATCGCCCTTTCCGTCCGTGACGTGACGCGCAGCTGGCAGGCCGGCGTGCGCGACACCGCGCAGTCCGTGCAGGTGTTGCGCGGCGTCACCTTTCATCTCGCCGCCGGCGACATCGCCGGCCTGCACGGCGCCCGTGGCAGCGGCAAGACCACGCTCCTCTGCGTGATTGCCGGACTCCTCACGGCCGACCGCGGCGCCGTCACGATCTTTGGCGAGCCGCTCAAGGCGCCGCGCCCGGGCGGCGTGTCGTGGGTCCCCGAGCGCACGGCCTGGTATCCGTTCCTGACGGTGGCCGAGGCGCTCGAGTACTACGCCACCGTGCGGGATCTCACCGGGATCGAGCGGCGTGAGCGGGTGGCCGATGCGCTCGAGACGTGCGGGCTCGGGCGCCGCGCCGCGGCGTCGGTCGGCGACCTCGACCGCGCCGACCGGAAGCGATTGGCGCTCGCGCAGGCGCTCGTCTCGCGCCCGCGCCTCCTCCTCCTCGACGAACTGCTGACGGGCTTGTCGCAGCCTGATCGCACCGACGTCCTCGGGCTGGTCCAGGGCGTCGCCGCGCAGGGCGCAACCGTGATCATCACGTCGCGCGAACGGCAGTCGGTGGCCGACCTGCCGAAGCTGCTCGAGTTGGTGGATGGGCGCGTGCGCATTCCCACGCCGGGCGCCTGGCGACTCGCCCTCGAGGTGCGCGTGGAACCCGCGGCGCTCGCCTCGCGCCTGATCGCCGCCCAGAAGGGCTCCGCATCGCTCGGCGAGGGCCGCGTGCGCGTCCCCCTCGGCCTGCAGTCGCCCGAGGGCGTCCTCGCCCGCTGCAAGGAACTCGGGCTCGGCGTGGCGTGGTCTCGCGTGGTGGCCGAGCACCCGCCGGCCGCGCACCCCGAGGGGTGGTGAGGGGTTGGTAGGCGGCGCGCGGGCGCGGTTACCTTTCGCGCATCATGAGCACCACGTCCAGCGCCGCGTTCCGCCTGTACAACACCATGTCGCGCGCGGTCGAGCCCTTCGCTCCCGCCGACGGCGCGACGGTCAAGCTCTACACCTGCGGTCCCACAGTCTACAATCCGGCGCACATCGGCAACTTCCGCACCTTCCTCTTCGAGGACCTGCTGCGGCGCACGCTCCGGTTGCGTGGCTGGAAGGTGGACCAGGTGATGAACCTGACCGACGTCGACGACAAGATCATCACCAAGGCGGCCCGGGAAGGGAAGCAGATCGGCGAGATCACGAAGCCGATCAGCGCGATCTTCCATGCCGATCGCGCCTACCTCCGGATCGAGGACGCGGAGCACTATCCCAACGCGACCGACTTCATCCCGCAGATGGTCGCGCTGGTGCAGCGCCTGCTCGACAACGGCACGGCGTACCGCGCCGACGACGGCTCGGTGTACTTCGCCATCGACCGGTTCACGGGGTACGGGCGCCTGTCCCGGCTCGACACGCGCGAGATCAAGAGTGGCGCGCGCGTGGCGCAGGACGACTACGCCAAGGAGAACGCGCAGGACTTCGCCCTCTGGAAGGCCGCCAAGCCCGAGGATGAGGCCTGCGGTGCCGCGTGGGACGCGCCGTTCGGGCGCGGGCGCCCGGGCTGGCATCTCGAGTGCTCGGCCATGGCCATGGACCTCCTCGGGGAGACGCTCGACCTGCACTGCGGCGGCGTGGACCTGGTGTTCCCGCACCACGAGGACGAGATCGCGCAGAGCGAAGCGGCCACCGGCAAGGAGTTCAGCCGATGCTGGATGCACGGCGAGTTCCTGCAGATCGACGGCGCCAAGATGGCCAAGCGGGTGGGCAACGTGACCAACGTGGCCGACCTGAAGGCGCAAGGGGTGAGTGGGGCCGCGCTGCGCCATTTCGTGTTCAGCACGCACTACCGCAAGCAGCTCAACCTCTCGGGAGAGGCGCTCGAGGCATCCCTCGCCGGCGTGCGACGCGTGGGTGACTTCGCCGCGCGCCTCGCGAGCGCCGCCGGAGGCACGGCGGCGCTGGCCGCGGCCGCGCGGGAGGCCGAGTCGGCGTTCAAGGCCGCGCTCTTCGACGACCTGAATGCCCCGGAGGCGATGGCGGTCTGCTTCACCTTCATCACGGCGGCCAACCGCGAGCTCGACCATGGCGGCGCCGACACCGGAGCGCTGGCCGAGGCGCGCCGCGTGTTTGCCCTCATGGATGGCGTGCTGGCCATCATCCCCGAGGCGGCGCAGGCGAGCGACGAACTGGCGACGTGGGTGGAGGAGCGCCTCGCGGCGCGCCAGGCGGCGCGGAAGAAGCGCGACTTCGCCGCCGCCGACGCCATCCGGAAGGAGATCGAAGCCAAGGGGGTCATTCTCGAGGACACGCCGCAGGGGACCCGGTGGAAGCCGCCGGCGTGACGCAACTCCGCAGGGCGTCGTCGCTTGACTGGCCGCGCCCATTCCGTTTGTTTTCACGGCTCGCGCAGCGAACCGCACGCTGACGTAGCTCAATTGGCAGAGCACCTGATTTGTAATCAGGCGGTTGCGAGTTCGATTCTCGCCGTCAGCTCTGGAGCAACGACCCCGGGCGGATTCTGCCGACCCCCGGTGGGGTACTCAAGTGGCCAACGAGAGCAGACTGTAAATCTGCCGGTGCAAACCTTCGAAGGTTCGAATCCTTCCCCCACCACTGATTCGCCGGATTGTACGGTTTGCGGGAGTAGCTCAGTTGGTAGAGCGCAAGCCTTCCAAGCTTGATGTCGCGGGTTCGAGCCCCGTCTCCCGCTCTGGTTGCCCACGAACATCCCCAGCCTGATGCCAGAAGCGCCCCGGCCGAGTTGACCGGGGCGCTTCGGATGCACGGCGTTGCGTGGTCCGCCTATGTCGGGCGGGCCGTCGGCGCGTCGGCCACATCGGCGCCGAGAGGCGGCTTGGCGAGCGCGCTGACTGCGCCCGTCTCGCCGCGCTGAACCTCGGGCGGCAGCGGCGTGGCAATCCCGGGGTGCATCCGCGCATTCCGCCGGGATCGCGCGGCGCGCCGGCGCTTCGCGGCGAGGCTACGCCGCCAATTTGTTCGCTGCATTCAGGGCCGCCACCTTGTAGCACTCGGCCAATGTCGGGTAGTTGAACACATTGGTGAGGAAGTAGTCGAGGCCGCCGCCGAGTGCGATGACCGCCTGCCCAATATGCAGCAGCTCCGTGGCCTGCGTGCCGATGATGTGCACGCCGAGGAGTCGCCGGTCCTCACGATGGAAGAGCATCTTGAAGAAGCCGCTGTCGTCGCCCAGGATCTGGCCGCGGGCGATCTCGCCGTAGCGCGCCACGCCCACCTCGTACGGAATCCGGGCCTTGGTGAGCGCCTCCTCGGTGGCCCCGACCATCGAGATCTCGGGCACGGCGTAGATGCCGATCGGGAAGTGCGCGGGCATCGGCGCGGCGGCCACGCCGAGCGCGTGGCACGCGGCCAGGCGTCCCTGTTCGCTCGAGGTGGCGGCCAGGCTGGGGTACCCGATGACGTCGCCGGCGGCGAAGATGTGCGGCACGGAGGTGCGGAACTGCGCATCGACGGTCACGCGGCCGCGGTCGTCGGCGGTGACGCCGGCATTCGCGAGCCCCAGGTGGGCGGTGGCGCCGGTGCGCCCCACCGAAAAGAGGGCCATGTCGGCGACGAGCTTCTTCCCCGACTCGAGCCAGAGGGTGGCGCGTCGCGTGCGGTCCTCGTGGACCTCGAGGCGCTCCACCGACTCGCCGAAGCGGAAGCTCACATGGGCGCGGCGCATCTGATGGAGCAGCTCATCCACGATCTCGCTGTCCACGAACTCAAGGGGGCGCGTGCGGCGGTCCACGAGCGTCACGGCCACGCCGAGCGCGGCGAACATCGAGGCGTACTCGATGCCGATCACGCCGGCCCCGATGACGACGAGTGAGCGCGGCAGTGACGGCAGGGCACCCACGTGGTCGCTCGTGAGCACGACGACGCCGTCGGGGGTGATGCCGCTCAGGGGGGCGGCCACGGTGCCGGCGGCGATCAGGACATTGGCGGCCGTCACCTCGCGACGGCCGTGGAGGCCGGTGATGGCGAGCCGGTGCGGATCGAGGAACTCGGCCGACCCGCACAGGACGTCGATGCCGTTGCGCTCGAGCTGGTCGGTGATGACCTCGGTCTCGTTGGCGCGCACCTCGCCCACGCGGGCCACGAGATCGGCCGCCGTGGGGCGCGTGCGGGAGGCCCGGGTGGCGCCGGGCCGGCCGTTGGCGGCGACGAGCCGGACGATCGCCTCGCGCAGGGTCTTGCTGGGGATGGTGCCGACGTCGACGCAGGCGCCCCCCACCGATTCGCGGCGTTCGACCACGGCCACGCGCCGTCCGAGCTTGGCCGCTTGGACGGCCCCCCGCTGCCCGGCGGGGCCCGACCCGATGCAGAGGAGGTCGTAGTCGAACGCTGGGGTAGGCACGAAGTGGGTCGCCGGGGGGAGAGAGGTCGGCGGCCTCAGGGGCCGCGGTACGGGGAGTATCGGCGTCCCGGTCGGGGCGGGCAGCTTCGGTTTTTGTTCGCTCCTGTATAGGTGGCGCAGGTGCCACGCAACCCCGCCCGTTGCTTTCGCTTATCGGATGGCTATGTTCCAAAGCTCCCCGAACTCCTCGCACCTTTCTTGCGGTCAAGGGCGAACGGGGGAGGCCATCTGTGGCTGCTCACGTGCTCGTATAGCTCAGTCGGTAGAGCACATCCTTGGTAAGGATGAGGTCATCGGTTCGATCCCGATTGCGAGCTCTGCAGGTGCGGTCGTGCAGTCGTCGTTCCCGGTGCGTGGTGGCACCGGCAATCAACCTCCGAGACTTCAACCGTCGCGATTGATCGCGCAGGGTGCTGGCATGGCGAAGGCAAAGTTCGAGCGGACGAAGCCGCATGTGAACGTGGGCACGATCGGGCACGTGGACCACGGGAAGACGACGACGACGGCGGCGCTGACGAAGGTGTCGGCGGAGATGGGGTTCGGGACGAAGTACATCGCGTATGACCAGGTGGCGAAGGCGTCGGAGAGCCAGGGGCGTCGGGATCCGACGAAGATCCTGACGATCGCGACGAGCCACGTGGAGTACGAGACGCCGAACCGGCATTACGCGCACGTGGACTGCCCGGGCCACGCGGACTACGTGAAGAACATGATCACGGGCGCCGCGCAGATGGACGGCGCGATC
>JANLSF010000518.1:0-1653 GCA_031362285.1 Gemmatimonadota bacterium
GGAGGAAGTCACGGACTTCCGCGCCACCGTGCCCGGCGCCGAGATCGTCGCGTCGAACTTCGACGAAGCGCCCACGCGCCACGTCCAGGTCGCCGAGATGGTGAGCGAGAAGGCGCGCCGCCTCGTGGAGTCGGGGAAGGACGTCATCATCCTGCTCGACTCGATCACCCGCCTCGCCCGCGCCTACAACAACGTCACGCGCGACTCCGGCCACCTGATGTCGGGCGGCTTCGAGGCCAACGCCATGGAGAAGCCCAAGCGCTTCTTCGGCTCGGCGCGCAACTGCACCGAGGGCGGGTCGCTCACCATCATCGCCACCGCGCTGGTCGACACCGGCTCGCGCATGGACGAGGTGATCTTCGAGGAGTTCAAGGGCACGGGCAACATGGAGCTCGTCCTCGACCGGAAGATCGCCGAGCGCCGCATCTATCCGGCCATCGACATCGGCCGCTCGGGCACGCGTCGCGAGGACCTCCTGTTCGACCAGGAGGAGGCCAACCGCGTCTTCCTCATGCGCCACTTCCTCGGCGGCATGGCCGACGACGACGCCATCACCTTCCTGCTCAACCGGATCGAGCACACGAAGTCGAACAAGGACTTCTTCCGGAGCATGGCGCAGTGATGACCTCCGTTCCGGGCCGCCTCCTCGCCGTGGACTGGGGCGACAAGCGCATCGGCCTGGCGGTGAGCGACGAACTGCGCATGATCGCCTCGCCCGTGGGCGTCATCGCGCGCCGCGCCGGCAAGCGCCCCCCGATCGCCGAGTTGCTGCGCCGCGCGCAGGAACTCGAGGCCACGGCCGTGATCCTCGGCCTGCCGCTCGATGGGAATGGCGACGAGACGCCGCGCTGCGTGGAGGTGCGCCACGTGGCCGAGGAGGTCACGAAGCGAAGCGGCCTCGCCGTGCGCCTCGTGGACGAGCGGTTCACCACCGCCGCCGCCCTCCGCGCCATTCGCGAGATGGGCGGGTCGACCGAGGGGCGGAAGGGCGACGTCGACGCCCTCGCGGCCACCGTGCTGCTCCAGCACGCCATGCGGCTCCAGCCCGAGTAGCGGCATGCGGCGCGGCGCCCTCGCGATCCTGGCGGTCGTCGCCATGTCCTGTGGCGACGCCGTGGACCGCGCCCCCCGCCGGATCGTGATCCCGCCCGGCGCGTCGTTCCGCACGGCCGCCGATTCGATGGCGGCCGGTGGCCTGGTCACCTTCCCGGCCCTCTTCCGGCTCTACGCCCGGTACTTCGCCAAGCGCGATCGCGCCATCCGCGCCGGCACCTACATGGTGGAGCCTGGCGCCAGCTGGAACGAGATCCTCGACGACCTCGTGCGGGGCAAGGGGATCATCCACACGGTCACCATTCCCGAGGGATTCACCCTGCGCGAGGCGCTGCCGCTGATGGCGCGCGAACTCAAGGTGAGCGCCGACTTGCTCGCCGCCGCCGTGGCCGACACCGGGCTGCGCCATCGACTCGACGTTCCCACCGCCACGATCGAGGGCTACCTCTTCCCGAGCACCTACACCTACCCCGACGGCACCAACGCCTTCGACATCGTGGCCGACATGGTGCGGGCCTTCGAGCGGCAGTGGACCCCCGAACTCGATGCCGCCGCCGAGGCCATGCACTGGTCACGCCACGACGTGGTGACGATGGCCTC
>JANLSF010000523.1:0-2199 GCA_031362285.1 Gemmatimonadota bacterium
GCGGGCCCGCGCCGGGCCGAGCAGCGCCGGCGCCACGGTGCCTGCGCTCAGCGAGTCGTGCAGCAGGGCGAGCAGGGCTCCCTCGATGGTGTTCGTGGCCATCAGCTCGACGCAGAAGGCCACCGCACGAGCCGAGTCGCCGGGCTGCGCGCTGAGCGCGGGGGGCGGATTGTCGTTCAGCGTGTCCGTGGAGGACACGGCGGATCCGCTCGCGGGGGCGCCCCGCGCGCGCTCCGCAGGGTTCTCGAGGAGCGACTGGAGGACCAGGCCCCCCGCCAGCGCGGCGACCAGGCCCAGTCCGCTAAGGAGCAGCAGCGGGCCGGGCCGGTGGCTGCGCCGGGCGCTGCGCCGCGAGGGAATGACATACCCCGACGGAGCCGTGGCACGCGACGCGAGGGGCGCATCCGGCGCCGGGGCGGCTGGCGGCCGGGCATCGACGTGGGCGATCAGCGTGGCCAGCGTGTGCACGTCCGGGCCCAGCACGACGTCGGTCCCCACCGCGATCGCCCCCCCGAGCCGGCGGGCGAGCCCCTCCGCCTCCGGTTCGTCGGCACGGGCCGCCACGATCAGCACCGCGTCTGCCTGTCGGAATCCGCGCGCGAGCCGGTCCCATCGGGTGCTGGCGAAGACGTCGGCCGCCGACGCTTCGATCCCGCCCGATGGCAGGATGAACAGGCGGTCGTGGCCAGGCACGGGGCGTGCCACCCGGTTGAGCGACAGCCCATGCACGAAGCTGTCCGCGATGCCCGGTGCCGACGGGTCATCCACGAGCGCGGCGAGAATGCGGGAGTCGCCCAGCAGGTCGGCGATCGCGACCTGGCGCGAGGCGGCCAGCGTCCGCGCGATGCCGAGCGTCGCCGACGCCGTCGCCTCCACGTCCTTGCCCAGCACGACCAGCGCGCCGGTGCCGGCCGGCAGGTCGGACGCGGCGCGTGCGCCGGCGGCCGCCCACGCCGGGATCGGCACCGTCATGGCGCAACCTCAAGCACCCAGTAGTCGCGGCGCGACAGCTTGCCGATGCGCGTGGCCTGCTCGCGCGAGGGATAGGGGCCAAGCACCACGCGGAAGACCGGCGTCCCCTCCGCTTGCGTGGTGACGACACGCGCGCGGTCGCCCTCGATCGTGATCGCGGTCGCCACGCTGTCGGCCGACGCGCGGCCGAGCAGGGCGGCGAAGGACACGAGAAACCCCCGCGCGGCCGGAGGAGCGGCGACGGGTGCCGAGGCCGTGGCGGCCTCGCCCGCTTGCCGCGTCGGCCGCTCCTCGGCGGCGCCGGGCTCGGGCGCGCGCAGCGAGTCCTGCGCGCTGTCGGCACTCGAGGCGGCGAACTCCATCGGTTCGGCGACGCGCGTCTGGGCGCGGAAGCCGTTCCAGGAAAACAGGTGCCAACTGTCGGCGGCTCCACCCACGTACGTCGCCAGCGCGACACCCGCCGTGCCGTCCCAGCGGACCACGTCGGCGCCGTCGATCCGCACGATCGTGCCATCCGGCGCGATCGCCGGCAGGTCATCGCGCCACGTGCTCGTCGTGGCGCTCGCGAGCGTCATCGTGCCGAGCGCGAGTAGCCAGATGGCATTGCCGTTCGCCGCGCGCACGATCAGCCACCGCCCCAGGGGATCCATGCGCAGCCCGCTGGCCGCTCCAGGGAGCGCGACGGACCGTTCCACCGCATCGCGGTACCGATCCACGACCGTGATGGCGGTCGCGTCGCCCACCAGCACGAAGACGCGGTCGCCGCTCGGACTGGCAACCATGGAACGCGGGGCGCCGCCCATCGGAATCGGTGGACCGGCCTTCAGGTCACGTCCGCGCAAGCCGACGAGCGCGTCCACGGTCACGAGAAAGAGCCGGTCGCCGAGCGGGGTGGCCGCGCCAAAGGTCGAGCCAGCGACGACGGCGGAGTCCGCGAGTCGCGGCGCCGGTGGGCGGGCGCGATAGACGTGCGCGCCGTCGGCGCGCTCCACCACGATGATGACCGCGCCATCCGGCGTCGGCACGATCGCCGCGGGTGACTCGGGGAAGGCGGCCGTCCAGGATTCCCCCGTCGGCGTCAACCGGCGCACGCTCCTGCCGGAGACGCCGAACGTCGCCCACCCGTCGGCCGAGCGCCCTTGGGCCAGCTGGGCCTTCTCCGTCACCACCCGGCCGGCCCGCAGCTCGATGCGCACCGGGTGTCCGAGGGTGTCCATGGCGAGGAGG
>JANLSF010000548.1:0-5900 GCA_031362285.1 Gemmatimonadota bacterium
CCCACGGCGTGAGTTAGGGTTCCGTAACCGATATTGACAGTCGGGCGACCGGAGCGTACCGTCCCCACATGAATTCGTACCGTCTCGGCACATCCGCAGGCGGCGACAGCTCCTTCGCGTGCGAAGAGGCGTCGCCGGGCCATTTTCACATGGTCCGGCGGAGCCTCTTGGTGTTTTCGGCAGCACGCGGGGAAAGCTTGAGCTGAGCCGGCGCATTCGGATGGCCGGGGATCGCGCGACCCCGCCGCAAGTCTGGTGCAAGGCTGGTGGAGGGCAGGGGTTGGCAGTGTCACCCCAACGCAGGAGGCGAACGGACGATCCTGGAGTGTTCGCGACGTGAAGGTGCAGTGTGCAGGGCAAGGCAGGAAATCGCAGTGATGAAGGAGCAAGCCGCCGATTCCCGGCGGGATACACTATCGGAGGAACGAGGACACATGAATCGCAACGTGTTTCGTCTGATGAGCGCGTTGGCCCTGGCAGCCGTGCTGCCTGTGGCCGCGATCGCGCAGCAGGCGACGATCACGGGAACCGTCCGGAACGAGCTCGGTGAGCCGCTCCGCTACGCAACCGTGTCCGTCGAGCGCCTGAATGCAGGCGCACAGACCAACGAAGGTGGCGTCTACACCATCGTGGTTCCCGGCGCTCGCGCCGAAGGGCAGTCCGTCACGCTGACTGCCAAGCTCGTGGGCTACAAGCCGCTGTCGCAGACGTTCGTGCTGACATCGGGCTCGATCAACAAGGATTTCAAGCTCGAGAAGAACCCGCTGCTCCTCGGCGAGGTCGTCGTCACCGGCTCGGGCACGACCAGCGTGCGCGAGAAGCTGGCGTCGGACATCAGCTCGGTGAAGGCGGAAGACATCAAGAAGTCGAACGAAGTGAACATCGTGAACTCGCTGGCCGCCAAGGCCCCCGGCGTCGAAGTGACGTCGCAGGCCGGTGACCCGGGTGCGGGTTCGCTGATCATCATCCGCGGCGTCAAGACGCTCCAGGGCTCGGCGCAGCCACTGTTCATCGTCGACGGCGTGCCGATCGACAATTCGTCGACCTACACCAGCCAGTCGGGCGACATCGGCACGGTGACGACCAACCGTGCGGCCGACATCAACCCGAACGACGTCGAGTCGATCGAAGTCCTCAAGGGTGCGGCCGCCTCGATGCTCTACGGCCAGCGCGCCTCGGCGGGCGTCGTGCTGATCACGACCAAGAACGGGCGCGCGGGCGAGACCCGCTACACCCTGTCGTCGAACACGACGTTCGACGAAATGAACCGCCCGATCCCGCTGCAGCAGTCGTTCTGCCGCGGCAACAAGGGCGCGAACGCCGGCCCCGAGTGCGGCGGCCCGGCCTACGGCCTCAACTCGGCCCCGCAGTCGCGTTCGTGGGGCGCGCCGATTCCGGCGGGCACCGTGACGTACGACCACTTCGGCGAACTGTTCCGCACGGGGTCGACGTACGACAACACGCTGTCGATCTCGGGCGGCGACGCCCGTCGCACCTTCTTCCTGTCGGCCGGCTCGACCAACCAGCTCGGCATCATCACCGGCCCGAACAGCGAGTACAACCGTTACACGGTCCGCCTCAAGGCCACGCAGCAGCTGACCGACGAACTGCGCGTGGGCGGCAACATCAGCTACGCCGACGTGCGCGCCAAGTACGTGCAGCGCGGCAACAACCTGAACTCGTTGCTGCTCGGCGCGGCCCGTACCCCGGCCGAGTACAACAACCAGAACTACCAGGACGCGCGTGGCGTGCAGCTCAGCTACCGCCGTCCGCGTCCGCTCGACATCAACTCGGACCCGGTGTATGACAACCCGTTCTGGGTGCTCAACAAGCACACCAACACGAGCAACGTCGGCCGCACGGTCGGCAACCTGCTCGTCGACTACCAGCCGCTCAACTGGCTGAAGGTCAACTACACCCTCGGCGCGGACTACTACGCGGATGATCGCGTGTCGGCGCTGCCGCCGGGCTCCGCCGGGGACGGCCTGCCGGGCCAGATCTATCAGGGCAACTACAGCAACCTGATCATCGACCACAACCTGCTCCTCACGGCGCAGCGCGACCTGGGGCAGAACGTCCAGATCCGCGCCTCGATCGGACAGAACCTCAACCTGCGCAAGTTCAAGATCCTGCAGGTCGTGGGTTCGGGCTTCGCCGACCCGACGCTGCTGACGCTCAACAACACGATTCCGTCGAACCTGCAGCCGCAGAACTTCGAGTCGAAGATCAACATCGCCGGCTACTTCGGCCAGCTCGAAGCCGACCTGTGGAACCAGGTCTTCCTCTCGGTGGCCGTGCGCGCCGACCAGGCGTCGACGTACCAGCCCGACAAGCGCACCAACTACTTCCCGAAGGTCTCGGGCGTGTGGAACGTGTCGAACACGCTGGGCAACACGTCCCAGCGCGGCACGTTGTCGTTCCTCAAGCTCCGCGCCGCGTACGGCGAGGTGGGGCGTGAGCCGAACGCCTACCAGACGCTCACCACGTTCGGCAACGGCAGCGGCTTCTTCGCCTATGGCGGCGGTCCGACCACGCCCACGCAGGGTGGCCAGAACGGCCTGTTCGCCAGCGGCACGCTGGGCTTCCTGGGCCTCGGTCCCGAAATCACGAAGGAACTCGAGTTCGGCGCCGACTTCGGCCTGTTCAACCAGCGCATGGACGGTTCGATCACGTACTATGACGCGCAGACCACCGACGTCATCCTCGGCGTCCCGCTTCCGCCGTCGACCGGCTACAACGCGATCAACAAGAACGGCGCGAAGATCGAGAACAAGGGCTTCGAGGTGGTGCTCAACGGCCGCGTGATGGAGCGCACGAACTTCCGCTGGGAAGCGGGGCTCAACTTCACGCGCAACCGCAACCTGGTGAAGGACGTCCTCGGGGCCGAGTATGTCGGCATCGGTGGCGGCTTCGGCGCCTCGCTCGCGGTGGCCAACAATCCGCTGGGCGTGTACTACCAGACGGACTTCGTCCGCTGCCTCTTCAACGTGCCGGACGCCGACAACATCCAGGCGGGTTCGGGTGTTCCGGGTGACGACATCAACGCCTACTGCCGCGCGCAGGGTGCCAAGCAGGGGGCGCTGTTTGTCGGCCCCGGTGGCCTGCCGCTGTATGACCCGAAGAACCGCGTGACGGGCGACCCGAACGCGAACTACCTCGTCGGGTTCCGCAACAACATCACGCTCTACAAGAAGCTCACGATTTCGGCCCTGGTCGACATCCGCAACGGCGCCCAGAACTGGAACGGCACGCGCGGCGCGCTGCAGAGCTTCGGTCGCTCGCTCAGCACCACCCCGCGCGCGAGCAACGCCCCTGCGGGCTCGGGCACCTACACGGGCAACCTCCGCAAGTTCGGCGTCGACATCTTCCCCGGCCCGTACACGGGTCCGGGCGCCAACACGGCGGTGTCGATCGGCCAGAACTGGTGGCGTGACGGCATCGGCGGCGGCGTGTTCGCCGGCCCCGGTGGCCAGCTCGTCGACGACGGGTCCTTCACGCGCCTGCGTGAAATCTCGGTCGCCTACTCGTTCGACCAGCCGTGGGTGAAGAAGTCCCTCGGCCTGTCGAGCATCGACATGCGTCTCTCGGGCCGCAACCTCAAGGTCTGGACCGACTACGATGGCGTGGACCCGGAAACCAACCTGTACGGCGCGACCGGCATCGGTCGCGGCATCGACTACTTCAACAATCCGCAGGCGCGGTCGTGGGCCATCAACTTCACCCTCAACCGCTAACCCGACCAATGACAACCATGATCAAGACTTCCACTTTCCGTTCGGCGCTGGGGGCAGTTGCCCTCGGCGCCGGGCTGGTGGGTTGCGTCGACTTCACGGGACCGGGGATCGACCTGAATCCCAACGTGCCGTCCGTCGCGACTGCCGGCCAGCTCTTCCCGGCCGTCCAGGCGTTCCAGCAGTCGCTCATCAACGGCGACAACACGCGCTTCGTGAACATCTGGACCCAGCAGGTGATGGGGATCAACCGCCAGTTCTCGTCGATCGCCCGCTACTCGCTGTATGACGAGAACACCTATTTCTGGGACAGCTACTACGTCGGCGGTGGCCTCACCGACTTGCGGCGCATCCAGGTGGCGTCGGCGGCGGGGAACGACAAGATCTTCCTTGGCATCGCCCAGGCGTACGAGGCGATGATCATGGACGTGGTGGCCGACATGTTCGGGAACATTCCGTACAAGGCCTCCGGCGTCATGCAGGTGAACAACCCGGCGATCCCGACCCCGCGGCTGGAGCGTCAGGACTCGGTCTACCTTGACCTGCAGATCCTGCTGGACTCGGCGATCGTGAACCTGGCATCGGGCACCGGCGTCGGACCCGGCAACAAGGACCTCGTGTACGCGGGCAACACCGCGCAGTGGATCAAGGCCGCGCACACGCTCAAGGCCCGCATTGCCCTCCACTCGCGCAACTACACGCTGGCGGCGAGCGAGGCGGCCCTCGGGATCTCGGCCAAGGTCGACGACTACACCAGCTACCAGTCGGCCGGCACGGGCGAGGAGAACAACTGGTTCCAGTTCCGCCGCAATCGCGGCACGGACATCGGTGCCGGCGACACCCTCGTGGTGCTGATGCAGACCCGCGCCGACCCGCGGCTCACGCAGTATTTCGAACTGAACGGCGCGGGCGTGGTGAAGGGTGCCAAGCCTGGTGACGAGGACGACGGGACCTTCTCGTGGCTGTCCGCCACGCGTGGGGCGCCGGAGTTCCGCCAGCCGCTGATCACGTACAACGAGACCAAGCTCATCCAGGCCGAGGCGCTTTCGCTCAACGGCTCCGATGCGGCGGCCCTCACGGCGCTCCAGGCCTACAAGACCGCGAACGGCATCACGTTCAACTTCGCTGCGCCAGCAACCGGCGCTGCGCTGCGGAACGAGATCATGGTCGAGAAGTACATCGCCATGTTCCAGCACATGGAAGCGTGGGCGGACTACAAGCGCACCTGCACGCCCAACCTCCGTGCGAATCCGACGGCGGTGGCACCGCAGACCAAGATTCCCCTGCGCTTCATCTACCCCGCGTCGGAGCGTCAGACCAACCCGAACGTGCCGTCTCCTTCGGCCGTCGGCGTTCGCAACTACACGGAAGGCGCCGCGGCGCCGACCCCGTACAGCGGTGGTGCCTGCACCGCGCAGCCGTAAGGCAACGCAACAGCAAGAGGAAACAAGTCGGCCCGCTCCGGAGTACCATCCGGGGCGGGTCGTCTTGCGTTTCGGCCATCGGTGGGCACATTGCCGCTGCCGGCCGCTCCGGGACAGATTTCGCTCGACCGGCGCTCGAACCCGGTACCGACCCTGCGCCTGACCACGCATCACCAGGACCTGCCGTGACCACGCTTGCCGCACTCCGACGCCCCATCGCCGCCCTGATGCTCCTGACCCTGGGCGGCTGTCACAGCCTCATGCCCCTGGAGCGGGCGCCCGTCGTGGACGACGAGGCGCGGGTCCGGCTCACGGAGTTGGGCGCCGCGATCATGGCGCCGATCCTGGGACCGGGAGTCACCGGCGCGCGCGGACGCATCGTGTCCGCCGACTCGGCGGTGGTGCGGCTCAGCGTCATCGCCGTCACCGACCGCGATGGCATCGAGAATACCTGGCTCGGCGAGCAGGTCACCGTCCCCAGGCAGCACATCGCCGGCTACGACAAGCGGGAGCTCTCGCCGGTTCGCTCCGTGATCGTCGGGGCCGGGATCCTCACCGGCATGTACATGCTGGGCCGGGCGGCCAGCGGTGGCTCGGAGGGGTTCCTCGCGGCGGTGGGCATCGTCCGCCAGCGGTAGGTCCGTGGAGCCTAGCGGATCTCCAGGAACGACCGATTGAGGTCCTTCTCGATCGTCCAGAGCACGGTTTGCCCCGCCTCGAGGTTCAGGTACTGGGTGATGGCCTG
>JANLSF010000608.1:0-3455 GCA_031362285.1 Gemmatimonadota bacterium
TCTCCTCCGTCGCGTGATGCACGGGCTCCTGCTCGGCGCCGGCGCCGGCCTGCGCCTCAGGGGCCAGGCGAGCGCCACTGCGGGCCCCGTGGCCGCGCGCGACCTGCCGCGCGGTGCCGTCATCGCCCGCGCCGACATCCGCGCCGATTCGGCCGTGCAGGCCGAGCGCCTGCTCGGATGGGAAGTGCGCCGCCTGATGCGCGCCGGAGAATCGGTGCGCGAGCCGGCCGTCGCGCCCCCCACGCTCGTCAACGCCGGCGCCACCGTCGCCATCGAGGCCATCGTGGCCGGCGTCCGCGTCACCCGCGCCGCCACCGCCCTCGGGCGCGGCACGCTGGGCGACCGCATCACCGTCCGACTCGACGTCCACCGCACCCTGCCGGCCGTGGTCACGGGCCCCGGCCTCGTTCGCCTCACTTCCGGACCCACCCGATGATCCGTCGCTCAATCGTCCTCTGCGCCCTCCTCGCCATCGCCCGCCCGCTCGTCGCGCAGGACGCGTCGCGCGGACGCCCGTCCGACAAGGCGGCGACCGACTCGTTCGCCTTGCAGCCCGTCGCGCGCGTCTCGTGGACCTCCGACCGGATGCGCTACGGCATCGGCGACATCATCACCATCCAGATCGACGAGTCCACGCTGGCCTCCGCCGGGCTCACCGACAACAACAGCGAGCGCCGCGACAAGAAGATGGGGCTCAGCATGCATCCGCCCGCCAGCCCGGGCGCGCCATCCGGAGCCGTGGACGTGACCATGGGATTCAACCAGAACGGCGACTCGCGCAAGAGTGGCGAGGCCGTGCGCAAGAACGCCTTCCGCACGATGGTCTCGGCACGCGTCATCGCCGTCTCGCCCACCGGCATGCTGCAGGTGAAGGGGAAGAAGATGATCGACATCGACAAGAACCAGCAGGATGTCACCATCACCGGCTGGATCCGTCCGCAGGACATCGAACCCAGCAGCAACATGGTGGCCTCGGCCCGGTTGGCCGACGCGGAGGTCCAGTATGTGCAGAAGGGGGACCTCGGCAAGCCGCGTTCCGGCATCCTCTCGCGCATCCTCGGGTCACTCTGGCCATGAGCCGCCGCGACGCGATGGGGACCCTCCTGGGCGCCGCGCTGGTGGCGTGGATGCTCGCGATCGGCGCCGCCTCGGCCGGGGCGCAGGAGACGCGCATCCGCGACCTCGTGCTCCCCGACGTCGCACCGCCGGTGCGCCTCATGGGCTACGGACTCGTGACCGGGCTCTCCGGCACGGGGGACCGGGTCGCGGGCGGATCGGGCTCGCGCCAGACCGTGCAGTCGGTGGTGAACCTCCTGCGCCGCTTCGACGTGGAAGTCCCCGCCGCGATGCTCCAGCTGCGCAACGTCGCGGCGGTGCTCGTCTCGGCGGAGATCTCGCCGTACCTCCGTCCGGGTGGGCGGTTCGAGATCCGCGTCTCGTCGCTCGGCGACGCGCAGTCGTTGCGTGGCGGCGTCCTCTGGATGACGCCGATGGTCGCCGAGGCGGGTGGACGGCCAGTGGCCGGCGCGCAGGGCGCCCTGATCACGTCGATGGATCGCGTCGCACTGGGCTCGCGCGCCGGCGGCACCTCGGCACGCATCCCCGACGGCGGCGTGCTCGAGGCCGACCTGCCACGCCCCCAGGGCACCGTGCAGACGCGCCTCCTGCTCCGCGACCCCGACATCAACATGGCGAGCCGGATCGTCACCGTCGTGGACTCGCTGGCCGGTGGGCCCGGCAACGCCGAGGTCGAGGATCCGGGCAGCGTGCGCCTCATCCTCAAGGACACGACCCCGTCGCTCGCGGCCGCCATGGCCCGGGTGCGCGACTTCCGGGTGAAGCTGCCGCGCGTCGCCCGCATCATCATCGATGGGCGCGACGGCACCGTCGTCTCGGGCGGCGACCTGCAGATTGGCGCCTCGGTGGTCTCGCACGGCGGCATCACGCTCTCCATCGGCGCGCCGCGCGATACCAGCGCGACGGCGGGCGACGTGCGCATGCCCCTGGGCACCACGGTCCAGCAGGTGGCGGCCGCCCTGCATGCCGTGCAGAGCACCGGCACCGAGGTCGCGTCCATCTTCGAGGCGCTGCGCGCCGTGGGTGCGCTGGCTGCCGAGATCGTGATCCGATGACGGCGCCCATCGGTCCGCTCACGCCCGGCGCGAAGGAGGCGGCTGGCGACAGCCAGTACGAGAAGCTGCACCACACGGCGCAGCAACTCGAGGGGCTGTTCGTGCGCCAACTCTACGCCGCGATGCGCGAGACAGTGCCCGACGAGGGGCTGTTCACCAGCGGATCGGGCGGCGAGACGTTCCAGCACCTCTTCGACGAAGCGATCGCCGACCGCACCCCCGAACAATGGAACCACGGTCTCGCGGCGGCCGTCGCCAGGCAGTTCACGCACACGACCGCGGCCGGTGGCGTCCCACCGGCGGCCACCGTGCCACGCTCCGACTCCCCCCGCTGATGCCCTCCGACTACACGCCGTTCATGGCCAAGCCCCAGGCCCGCATCGGCTCGGCGCCCGGCCCGGCCGCGCCCACCCACGTGCCGGGCGCGGTGCGCTCGTTGCGGCCGACGCCCGTGGCCCACACGCAGGGGACGGCCACCGCGCTCACCGACGCGCTGCGCGACGAGACCCGGCTGCTCGAGTCGCTGGCCGCGATCATGCGCGCCCAGCGCGACGCCGTGTCGACGGACGACATCGACGCCGTGGACCAGTCCGTGTTCGCCACGCACCGCGTGCTCGTGAACCTGAGCGAGGCGCGTCGCCGGCGCCGGCAGCTCAACTCGCTTCTCGGCGAGAGCGACGACTTGAGCGTCCCCGCGCTCGAGGCCTTCTTCGGCGGTGAGCCACCGGCGGCCGTGCGCGTCGCCGCCGACCACCTCGCCGATGCCGGGCGCGGGCTCCAGCGCGAGGTCGAGATCAACCGGCGCGTGTTGCGCTCGGCCATCGAGCGGGGCGACCGGCATGTCCGCGCGTTGGCCGGCCTCGATGGCAGCCCCGCGCGGGCCGGCGGCTCGCTCCTCGACCGGAGGGTCTGATGGCCGGCATCGGCTCCCTCCTCAGCATTGCCCGCAGCGCGATGCAGGCGCAGCAGGCGGCCATCGGCGTCGCGGGCCACAACATCGCCAACGCCCAGACGGTGGGCTACTCGAAGCAGACGCTCGCCCTCAAGGCCAACGAGCCCGAGCGTCGCGCCGTCGGCATCTTCGGCACGGGCGTCGCCATCGCGGCCGTCACGCGTTCGCGCGAGGCGCTGCTCGACGCGCAGGTACGCACCACCACCGGGTCGGCCGCCGGCTCGGCGGCGCAGCGCGACCTCCTCACGCAGGTGGAGGGGATCCTGGGGGGCAGCGCCGACGCCGCCCTCGGCGGCGCCCTCGACCAGTTATACAACGCCAGGAACGACCGCGCGGCGCATCCGGCGACTGCGTCGTCGAAGGCCAACGTG
>JANLSF010000622.1:0-3592 GCA_031362285.1 Gemmatimonadota bacterium
GCTCCTCCGCGTTCACCAGCGACGACATCAACTCGCCCACCAAGTTCAGCACCTACACCTGGCACATGAGCACGGCGCAGGGGTTCGACGCCGTGGAAGCGTTCTACAAGGCGAAGTGGCCCGGCGCCAGTCGCGTGGACGAAGCAGACGGCGTCACCTATCGCCTTCCGCCGCTCCCGGACGGCGAGGAGCCGCTCGGCGAGAGCGTGTCGGTGACGATCCGGAAGTCACCGACGAACGGACGCATCCTGTTCGACATCTCCGAGGACGTGTTCTCGGAGAAGCGGAAGTAGCCGGGCCCCGCGCTACGTGCGCTGCGAAGCGAACGTCGCCGGGCCCTGCGCTACTTGCAGGTGAAGCTGTCGGCGCTGTTCGCGTCGCCCTTGCCGTCGTACACGGCGCGCTTCGGATAGGCGCACAGCGGGCGTGACTTGACCGGCGATGCCTTCATGGCGATGACCGACTCCGGCGCCTTGCCGCGCTCCACCCAATCGGCGATGGGCGCATACCAATTCACGTCGTCGCACCCGGGACCGCCGGCGCAGTGCAGCACGCCGGGCATCATGAACAGCCGCACATCACGCGCGGCACCCTTGTCCCGGGCGAGCACCGCATCGTAGTAGCGGATGGTGGAGAGCGCGTTGAGCGCCGGGTCGGACCAGCCGTGCGCGAGGATCAGCTTGCCGCCGCGCTTGCGGAAGGCGCCGAGGTCGGGGTTGCCGGCGTTGATCATGGCCGCGGCCTGCTTCGTGTCCGCTTCCCAGCGCGACAGGTCATAGGTGCGGTAGTCCCAGGCCGAATCGCCGAACACGAAGTACTTGAACAGCTCGGTGCCGAAGGCGGCCTGGACATTCGGCGCCTTGCCACCGGTGGCGGCGAGCACGTCGGGCAGCACGCCGGTGATCCACGCGCTCCAGCCGCCCCCGGCGGCCTCGTTGCCGAGCGGTTGGCCGGGCTGCACGGTCCGGCCGTTGATCACGACCGGCGACAGCACCTGTTCGATGGCGGCGCGCTGCGCGTTCGTCAGGCAGGTGGGCCCCGCCACGTCGGACGGACAGCTCGCCACGGACGCGAGCGCGAAGTCGCACTGGCGCGGATCGTCGAGGATGTTGTCGGCGAGTCCATCGCGCGCGTCACACCGCTCGAGCACCTTGCCCTGCAGCAGCGTGAGGTTGTCGGCGGTGATCGTCGGCTTGCTGAAGTCACCTGTGGGGTACTGTGCCTGCAGGTTGCGCACGAAGGTGACGCCGATCTCCGTGAACTCGGCCGCCGGCGCGATGGCCACGATGCCGTCGAAGTCGTCGGGGAACCGCTGCGCCTCCATGAGCGCCTGCCGGCCGCCATTGGAACACCCCATGAAGTACGACTTGACCGGCGCGCTGCCATAGTAGGCGGCGATGAGCGCGCGCGCCGCCACGGCGGTGCGATGCACGCCCAGCGAACCGTAGCTCTCCTGGCGCTCGCGGTTGTTGAGCGCCCAGCGGGCCAGAATGCCGACGCCGACATGGCCCGCGTCGGTGCCCACGGTGGCGTAGCCGCTGTTGACGCTCGAGACCGCCATGTTCTCCAGCGAGCCGGCAAAGCCGCCCGCCCCGCCCATGAAGAAGCGGCGGTTCCAGTCGTCGGGGAGGAGCAGGGAGAACCTGGTCTCCGTGCCGGCCACGCCGGTCACCTTGCAGTGGGCGACGCGCGGGCCGCGCGCGTTCGCCGTGGGTGCCGCCGCGACGGCCACGGCCGCCGTGATCTTCACGTCGGGGATGGCCACGGTGGCCAGCGCGGCGCAGTCCGCGGCCGCGGACTTCTGCGTGCGCGCGTCCTGCGCCGTGAGCGTCGAGGAGACCAGCGTGGCCAGCACGAGGGCGGAGCGCATGGTGGGGGTCCTCGAATGGAGGGTGAAAGGTGTCATGCGGTGCGAGTCTCCATTGCCACGGCGTTCCCGCTCACCACGATCCCGCCCTCGGCGGGAACATCGACGGTGATCAGGCTCGGTCGCCCGAGGTCGTGGCCCTGATGGATGGTGAGCGTGACGGGCGCCGACACGATCCCCTTGCTGCGCAGGTAGCCGCCGAGCGCCGCCGCGGCGGCGCCGGTGGCCGGGTCCTCGAACATGCCGCCGATGGGGAACGGATTGCGCGCGTGGAACACGGTGGGCGACTCGCGCCACACGAGCTGCAGCGTGGTGAACTTCTCGCGCAGCATGAACGCCTTGAGTCCCTCGAAGTCGTAGTCGAGGGTGGCGAGCCGCTTGGCCGTCTTGACGGCGAGCACGAGATGCCAGGCGCCGGCGAAGGCGCGCGCGGGGGGAATGGCCGGGTCCAGGTCGCCCTCGTTCCACCGCAACAGCGCGAGCGCCTCGCGCACCAGCGCCAGCGTGGCGGGCTCGGACCGCGGCACCACCGACGTGAGCGAGGCTTCGCGCAGGGCACCGCGCGTGCGCACCGTCACGGGCACGTCACCGGCGGAGGTGTGCAGCAGGTAGGTGCCATCGCCGCTCAATACCCCGAGTTGCACGCCGGAGGCGATGGTGGCGTGGCCACAGAAGGGGACCTCGGCCAGCGGGCTGAAGTAGCGAACCGTGCGCTCGCTGCCCGTGGCCGGCGCCAGGAAGGCCGTTTCGGAGCAGTTCACCTCGAAGGCGATGCGCTGCATCGTGGCCGCATCGGGCAACGCGTCGCCCACCCACACGCCCGCGGGGTTGCCGCCACTCGGCGTGGTGGAGAAGGCGGTGAGTCGGAACAGCTGGCCGGAGTCTGACAGGGAGGGCGCCTCGCGCGGGGGTGCGGGACGGAAGATAGCGTGCACCGGCTGGACGATGCGACCACGCGTCGCGTGCGCGCCCTATCGCGTCGGCGGCAGTCGCTGCCACGGATAGGCCGAGCCCGGCACCGGCCCGCGTTTCCACTCCGCATACCGATCGCGCAGGCACGCGCCGCACGGGCGGTATCCCGCGGCCATCGCGTGGTCTTCGGTGGCGAACCACACCGTGTGTGACCAGAACTGCGCCGGGTACTGCTTGAGGTTGCGCGTGGCCGCCGGGCAGCGGTCGGCGCGCCCGTACACCTTCTGCTTGCTGTGACCGCCGAGCGTGCCTCTCGCATCGCTCTCGTACATGACGCCATCGGGGCCGATGAGGCGGTAGCGCTTGGGAGCTGTCATCGATTTCATGGCGCGCCGCGACGCACGTCGCGACCGTTCAGCTCCCTTCGCGGTCCCGGCGCACCTGGATGCGCTTCCCCTTGATCGTCGTCGCCGACAGCGTGCGGATGATCTCGTCGGCCATCGGCTCCGGCACTTCCACCACCGAGTGCCGGTCCCAGATCTGGATCGCACCGATCGACGATGCATCGATTCCCATCTCGTTGGCGATCGCCCCCACGAGGTCGCCCGGCCGCACCTTCGCCTTCCGCCCCGCGCCCACGTAGATCTTCGCCACCGGCCACCCCGGCGCCTGCCGCGCCTTCTTGCCCGCGGGCTTCGGTCCACTCGCGCCCGAGGGTCCATCGCGACTCACGCGTCGGGCTGCGCAGTGGCCAAGATCTACGTGGGCGCGGGGCGGAAGGCGAAGGTGCGCCCGGGCGACCTCGTGGGGGCG
>JANLSF010000703.1:0-3156 GCA_031362285.1 Gemmatimonadota bacterium
CGGTGGAGAGCACCTGGAGGTGGTCGCGGGCCTTGGCCGCACGCGCCACCGCGAGCTCACCCTCGGCGTGGAACGCCTTCTGGCTCCCCACGGGATTGATGACGATCGGCGACGGATACCGCGTGCCGTAAAGTGTCACGCTGCCGTCCACCTTGGCCACGTTCACGAGGCGGCGCGGCTTGAGCGCCCACCGGTCGAACCCCTCGCGGTTGGCGCGAATGGTGCCGTCGTCGTCCGTTCCCGTGGCGAGGTAGGCCCAGTGCGCCACCGGGATGTTCTTCTTCGCCACCGGCTCGAAGTCGAACACGTTGAGCGCCTGCTTCGCGCTGCTGATGAGCGACGCATCCTGCACCGCCTGTTGCGCGAGCGAGAGCGCGGTCGCGGCGCGTCGTGGTGACTCCCCGGTGAGGTCGCGCAGCACGTGGGCGTTGAGGCCGGCGGCGGCGAGGAGCGGGCTGCCGGCGAGGAAGCCGAGGAAGTCGCGGCGGGAGGCGGAGTCGATGGGGGGCATGGGGGGCTAAACGACAGCCTGCGCGCGGTCCTGTCCAGCCCGGATGCGCATGGCGCCCTCGGGGCCAGCCCGGGCGCCTTATGGCGCAGGTCACCCGGGCGTCGCAGATTGCGAGCACCCATGGACGCCGCCCCCAGCCTCCGCTTCGACCCCGGCACGCCGTACACGGCCGCCGAGTTGCTCGCGTCCATGCGGGCGCTCACGGCCGATGCCTCGGCGTACCTCGGCGCGATTCCTCCAGACGAGTTTGCCAGGAAGCAGGGCGACAAGTGGTCGCCCGGCGACCAGGTACGCCATCTGGCCAAGTCGGGGTTCGCGATCGCGAAGGGGGCCGGCGCGCCGCGGTTCGCGCTGCGGCTGCTGTTCGGCAAGCCGCGGCGACCGTCGCGCCGGTTCTTGAGCCTCCGGGATGACTACCGGGCGGCGCTGGCGGCGGGCGGACAGGCGGGATCCTTCGCCCCCGTGGCCAAGCCGCTGCCGGCCGACCTCGCGCAGTGGCAGCGCGAGGTGCTCGGCCGCTGGCGCAAGGCCGCCGAGGCGGTGCAGGCGCAGGCGGCCCGCTGGGACGACGAAGCCCTCGAACGCCACGCCGTGAAGCACCCCTTGATGGGGTCGCTCACCATGCGCGAGATGCTGATGTTCGCGCACTATCATGAGTCGCACCACCTGAACCTGCTGGCGGCGCGGCGCTAGAGCTGCGCGAGGCCCGGTACGCCGTGCCGGAGCTGCCGGCTCGCCGTGGTTCCCACGCCGACACCGTTCACGCGAGGCCGAGGTGCTTGAGCACTTCCGGCGGCGGGCCGTCGAACCTTGGAAGCGCCACGTTCCCGATGTACCCCAGGTCCTTCATGCCGGCGTCGGTGGTGTAGAAGCCGGTGGACGAAAGGTCGCGCACGAGGTCGAAGAAGCGCGCGGCGGCGCGGAAGCCGGGCTTGGCGGTCGGCAGGTAGCAGATGTCGTCGCAGATCTGCGCGCGCTCGCCATCGGCGAGCTTGGTGAAGGGGCGACCGAATCGCGCGCGGGCCTCGACGTCGAGCCAGGCGAGGCCGCCGCGCACGCGGACGAGGTCGCGCTGCGAGCCGTCGCTGGGGTGGCTCACGTATTCGTTGATCCAGGCGGGAACCGCCACGGCTGAGGCGCTGGGGGAATGGGCGTCGGCCGGGATGATGGTGTCGCAGAGGACGGTGAGCGTGGCCATCTCGCCGGCGGTGAGCTTGCGCGGCCAGTCCTTCTTCGGGTGCAGGAGGTCGGGATCGCTCGCCGTGCCGCGCGGACCGGTGCGGGGCGCGTTCGCGGCGATCTCGGCGCCGTCGGTGGACGTGCCGGCTTCGGGTGCAGGCGCGAGGGGCAGCGCGCGCGCACCGAGTGCGCCGGCCACGGGGAGGCTCGCGGCGCCGGCGGCGAGCTGCTTGAGCGCGTCACGGCGACTCGTCGGTCGCACGAGGTCCGCATCGGCGCCCGGCTCGTCGTTCAGGGCAGGGGGAGTCCGGTCGTCGCTCATCCGATGTTCCCCTTGGCGAGTTCCGCCTTGATGTGATCGCAGGTGCGCCACGCGAGGGCGAGAATGGAGAGGGTTGGATTCTTGTCGGCGTTGCTCACGAACGGCGCGCCGTCGGTGACGAACAGGTTCCGGACGTCCCAGCTCTGGCAGTGGGCATTGAGCACCGAGGTGGACGGGCTGGTGCCCATGCGGCAGGTGCCCACCTCGTGGATGATCTGTCCGCCCTTGGCGATCGCCTTGGCGCCGTCCGTCTCCACCTTCCCGCCCACCACGGTGCCGCCCATGGCCTGCCCGATCTCGGCGAACGTCTTGAGCATGTGCGCCGCCTGGCGCGTCTCGTGGTCCGACCACTTCCAGTGGAAGCGGAGCACGGGGATCCCCCACTGGTCGGTGACGTCGGGATCGATCTCGCAGAACGAGTCTTCGTTCGGGATCATCTCGCCGCGTCCGTCGAAGTACATGAAGGAGCCGTAGTAGCGGCGCGCCTCCTCCTTGAATCGCTTGCCGTAGGCGCCGTTGGTGTACTGCTCGAGGCCACCGAAGATGCCGGGACCCGGCATGCCCCGCCCGCCGCCGAACTCGATGTGGTAGCCGCGCGCGAAGCCGAGGTCGCCCTTGAGCTGTTCGCCGTACTTCCACCAGGGCACGTACATGTGCTCGCCCGAGACGCCGTCGGTATTGTGCGGCGGCAGCTTCTCGAGCGCCGGAATCTGCACCGAGAGCCCCGCTCCCACCGTGTCCATGAGGTACTTGCCCACGAGGCCGCTCGAGTTGGAGAGGCCGCTGGGGAACTGGTTGCTCCGGGAGTTCAACAGGATGCGCGCCGTTTCCGCCGCGCTCGCCGCCAGCACGACGACGCGCGCCTTCACCGTGCGCTCGATCCGCGTCGTCTTGTCGATGTAGGTGACGCCGCTCGCGCGCCCGCGGGCGTCCACGGTCACCTCGCGCACCATCGCATCGGGGACGATGTCGCAGTTGCCCGTGAGGAGGGCCGGCGGGATGAGCACCGTGGTGCTCTGGAAGTTGGCCTTGATCGAGCAGCCGCGGCCGCACTCGGTGGCGTAGAAGCAGGCCTGGCGCGAGCGCATGGACTGTGCGAGCACGCGCTGCGCGAGCGGGTTGTCGGGGTGGATCCGGCGCGGCA
>JANLSF010000719.1:0-3214 GCA_031362285.1 Gemmatimonadota bacterium
CGTCGACACCGTGATGAAGCTCGGCATGAACCACCCGATGGGCCCGCTCGCCCTCGCCGACTTCATCGGGCTCGACACCTGCCTCGCGATCCTCGAGGTGATGCACGCCGGGCTGGGCGACCCGAAGTACCGCCCATGCCCGCTCCTCCGGAAGTACGTGGCCGCCGGCTGGCTCGGCAAGAAGAGTGGCCGCGGCTTCTACCGCTACGACACCGCCCCGAAGGGCTGACATGCCGACGGACACGCTCCTGACCCCCCTGAACGAGATGCAGCGCGAGGTGCAACGCCTCGCGCGCGAGTTCGCCGCGAACGAGATCGCGCCCCACGCCGAGGCCTGGGACCGGGACGCGCACTTCGAGCCGTCCCTCGTGGGCAAGCTCGGGACGCTCGGCTTCCTCGGCATGCTCATTCCCGAGGCGCACGACGGGCTGGGCCTCGACACGATCAGCTACCTGCTCGCGCTCGAGGAGGTGGCGGCCGCGGATGCGAGCACGGCCGTGTTGATGAGCGTCCACAACTCGCTCCCCACGCAGATGCTGCTGCGATGGGGCACGGACGAGCAGAAGCGGCGGTTCCTCGAGCCGATGGCACGGGGCGAGATGCTCGGCGCCTTCGCGCTGTCGGAACCGGACGCGGGTTCCGATGCAGCATCGCTCACCTGCCAGGCCACGAAGGACGGGGCGGACTGGATCCTCAGCGGGACGAAGGCGTGGGTGACCAACGGGAACGTGTCCGAGGTGATCCTCGCGATGGCGCGCACCGACCTGCCGGGCGCGCGCCGGGGAGCGAAGGGGATCTCGGCGTTCATCATCACGCCGGACCTGCCCGGCTTCAGCGTGAGCAAGAAGGAGGACAAGATGGGGCTCCGGGCCTCGCCCACCGTGCAGTTGCGCTTCGACGAGATGCGCGTGCCGGGCGCCAACCTGCTCGGCACGGTGGGGCAGGGGTTCATCTACGCCATGCAGTCGCTCGACCACGGGCGACTGGGCATCGCGGCGCAGGCGATCGGCATTGCCCGGGCCGCCCTCGAGGCGGCGGTGGCGTACGCGGGGGAGCGGACGCAGTTCGGGCAGCCGATCCGGGACTTCCAGGCCATCCAGTTCAAGCTCGCGGACATGGCGACGCGCATCGCCGGCGCCCGCGCGCTGCTCCATGCCACCGCCGCCGCGAAGGATCGTGGCGAGGACGTGGGGCGATTCTCGGCCATGAGCAAGCTGATGGCGAGCGAGGCCGCCATGTGGTGCACGACGCAGGCGGTGCAGATTTTCGGCGGCTACGGGTACGTCAAGGAGTATCCCGTGGAACGGTTCTTCCGCGACGCGAAGGTGACCGAGATCTACGAGGGCACCTCGGAGATCCAGCGGATCGTCATCGCGCGCGCCCTGTCGGCGTAGCGCCGGGGGTTCGTCCCCCGGAGGCCCACGCCCGCATTTCCCTCACCTACCCGACGCATGAAGCTCTTCGACACGATCGCCGAGATGGGACACGAGCAGGTGGTGCTCTGCCACGACAAGGAGAGCGGCTACCGCGGCATCATCGCGATCCATGACACGACCCTCGGCCCCGCGCTGGGCGGCACCCGCTTCTGGCAGTACGCCTCCGACGAGGAGGCGCTGGTCGATGCCCTGCGCCTCTCGCGTGGCATGACGTACAAGAACGCCGTGGCCGGCCTGAACCTGGGCGGCGGCAAGGCGGTCATCATCGGCGACAACCGCTCCGTGCGGCGCGAGATGCTGTTCCGCGCGCACGGCCGGTTCGTGGACACGCTGGGGGGCCGCTACATCACGGCCGAGGACGTGGGGACGAGCCCCGCGGACATGGACTACGTGCACATGGAGACCGACTACGTGGCGGGGCTCGCGGCGCGCTCCGGCGACCCGTCGCCCGTGACGGCGCACGGCGTCTTCCGCGCCATCGAGGCGTGCGCGATGCACCGGTGGGGGGCCACCACCCTCGAGGGGAAGAAGGTGGCGGTGCAGGGACTCGGGCACGTGGGCTCCGGCCTCTGCAAGGAGCTGAGCGTCGCGGGGGCCCGGCTCGTGGTGAGCGACATCGACCCCGAGCGCGTGAAGCGCATCGTCAACGAGTTCCACGCGGTGCCGGTGGATCCCACCGAGGTGCACGCGGCGCCGGTCGACATCTACGCGCCGTGCGCCATGGGCGGCGTGCTCAACGACCTGACGATCCCGAAGCTGCAGTGCGAGATCGTGGCCGGGGCGGCCAACAACCAGCTGCTCGAGGCGCGCCATGGCGACGAGCTCGAGGCGCGTGGCATCACGTACGCCCCCGACTACGTGGCCAACGCTGGTGGCGTGATCAACGTCTATGGCGAGCTCGCGGGGTGGGACCAGGCCCGCGCCTACCGCAAGGCGGGGGAGATCTACGACACGGTGCTCGGCGTGTTCGAGATCGCGAAGCAGACGGGGGTGCCGACGTACGTGGCGGCCGACCGACTCGCCGAGCGCCGCGTGAAGGCGGTGCACGGCATGGTGCGCACCTGGCCGCCGTTTCCGCGGAAGAGCTGAAGGGGCGGCGTCCCTGGTTAGCTTATGCCAATGCCCGAACGCATCCCCATTGCCAGCGACCACGCCGGCTTTCCGCTCAAGCAGGCCCTCGCCGCCAAGCTCGCGCAACTGGGCTTCGAGGTGCAGGACCTCGGCACCGGCTCCACCGACAGCACCGACTACGCCGACTACGCGCATCCGCTCGCGCAGGAAGTCTCGCGCGGCGAAGTGAAGCGCGGCGTGCTGATGTGCGGCACCGGGCTCGGCATGAGCTACACCGCCAACCGGTACCCGCACGTGCGGGCCGCGGTGGCGTGGAATCCCGAGATCGCCGAACTCGCGCGCAGGCACAACGACGCCAACGTGCTGGTGCTGCCGGCGCGCTTTCTCTCCGACGAGGATGCGGTGAAGATCCTCACCACCTGGCTCGACACCCCCTTCGAAGGCGGGCGCCATGAGCGCCGCGTCGAGAAGATCGAACGCGAGGGCTCCACGTGATCCGCTGGACCGAGTGGGACCGCACCCTGCCGGGCGCCGCGCTGCGCGACGCCGACCCGGCCATCGCCGCCATCATCGCCCGCGAAGTCGCGCGCCAGTCCGACGGCCTGGAGTTGATCGCGAGCGAGAACTTCGTGGGCGATGATGGCGGCGATGGCCGGGTCGGCGTCGCGCAGCGCGGCGCCCGGCAGGGTGCGGTCCCACTCGGTCCA
>JANLSF010000752.1:0-2106 GCA_031362285.1 Gemmatimonadota bacterium
GGCGAGGCCGCTCGACAGCGACCCGTCGCCGATGATCGCGACGACCTTGTGGGTGCCGCCGGCGAGGTCGCGTCCCACGGCCATGCCCAGCGCGGCCGAAATCGACGTGGCCGCATGCCCGGCGCCGAAGGTGTCGAACGCGCTTTCGGTGCGCTTGAGGAACCCCGACATCCCGTTTTCCTGTCGCAGCGTGTCGAATCGGGGCCCTCGCCCGGTCAGCAGCTTGTGCGGATAGCCCTGGTGCCCGACGTCCCACACGAGCTGGTCCGTGGGGGTCTCGAACACGTAGTGCAGGGCGATGGCCAGTTCCACGACGCCGAGTCCCGCGCCGATGTGACCGCCCGTCACGGCGCAGCTCTGGATCAGGAAGTCGCGCATCTCCTGCGCGAGCTGGGGCAACTGCTCACGCGGCAGCTGCTTCAGGCCATCGGGGAACTGCGCGCGCGCGAGCAGGGACATGGAAACGGAAGGGTTGAAGTGCACCGGGCGGGCGTTGCGGCGCGACCGGCAGTCGCCGACCACTGGAAGCTACGACGTTCGCTTGACCATGAAACGGGCCAGATACTCGAGATCGGGGGTCAGCAGCCCCTCCCCCGCCAGGGCGGCACAGGCCTCGTCGACCAGCGACTCGGCCCGCTGCACCGCTCCCGTGATTCCCAGGAGCGCCGGGTAGGTGCTCTTCTGCAGGGCGAGGTCCCGGCCAGCCACCTTGCCCAACTGGTCGGTGGTCGCCGTGACGTCGAGCACGTCATCGGCGATCTGGAAGGCGAGGCCGATGGCGGCCCCGTAGCGTTCGAGCCCCCGCAGCGCGCCCTGTGGCGCGCGCGCCGCCATCCCGCCAAGCATCACCGAGGCAGCGATGAGCGCGCCGGTCTTTGCCCGGTGGATGCGTTCCAACTGCTCAACCGTCATCGCGGTTCCCTCGCCCTCGAGGTCGAGCAACTGGCCGCCGATCATCCCGCCCGCGCCCGACGCCACCATGAGGGTCCGGACGATGGCCCCGCACGTCGACGGGGAGAGTCCGAGCGATCGTGCCGCCTGGTCCGCCGCGCGCGCGGCCAGCGGCACCATGGCCAGGCCGGCCGCCGTGGCGGCGGGCACGCCGAACACCTTGTGCACCGTGGCCCGCCCCCGGCGCATGTCGTCATCGTCCATGCACGGCAGGTCGTCATGCACGAGGGAGTAGGCGTGCACCACCTCGACGGACGCCGCGAGCGCCGTGACCGACCCGTCGCCGCCGGCGGCCCGGTGTGCGGCCATCACGAGAATCGCGCGGAGGCGCTTCCCCTCGCCCAGCAGCGAGTAGCGGATCGCGGCGGCGACCGTGGGCGCGAGCCCCTCGAGGTCGCGTTCGCAGAAGTTCGCGAGCGCCCGATCCACCAGGGCGCGCTCCGCCGTGAACGAGCGGTCAGGCGCTACGGCGGTCAACGTCGTTCAGCGTGAAGGTTCCGTCGGCCTGCTCGACCAGCACCTTGAGCGTCGCTTCTCCCTGGGCGAGGGCCGCCTGGGCCGCCTTGAGCTCGCGCACTCCTTCCTCGAACAGGGCGAGGGCGCGATCGAGCGGCACCTGCTCGTCGTCCAACTCGCCCACGATCTGCTCGAGGCGCGCCAGGCGCGCCTCGAAGGGCGGCGGTGATGCCACCACGACCTTCGGACTCATGGACCGACTCCTCGCCCGCCTGCGGGCGCACGTGGGGGGACGCCGGCGGGGGCGCCGGGGGTGACGGATGTCGCGGTGGCGCGCACATCCCCATCGCGCAACGTCACCCGGAACGACATGCCGGGCGTGAAGCGCGCGACGCTCACGAGCGCCGCGCCCTGCTCGTCGCGCGCCACCGCATAGCCGCGGGACAGCGTGGCCAGCGGCGACAGCGCGTCGAGGCGCGCTGCGGCGCGCGCGATGCGGCTCCCGGCGCGCTCGGTCAGCTGGCGGGCGGTGAGGACGAGATGCCGGCCGGTCATGATGAGTGCCTGGCGTCCCCGGCGCACGCGGCGCTCGAGGGCCGCGCGCATGAGGGTGCCGAGGTGCGCCACCGTGGCCACCAGCGCCAGATGGTCGGGCACGGCGCGCTCGGCCGCCGCACTCGGCGTCGGGGCGCGCCAGTC
>JANLSF010000764.1:0-14848 GCA_031362285.1 Gemmatimonadota bacterium
CCAGCGACATCGTGGCCCGCATCGGCGGCGAGGAGTTCGCGATCATCCTGCCCAACACGACCACCTCCAACGCCTACGTGCTCGCCCAGCGGTTCCGCCAGGCCATCGAGGGGGCGACGTGGGAGCGGCGGCCGATGACGGTGAGTGGCGGCGTCTGCACGCTCTCGGCCGACATCACCACCCGCTCGGCGTTCATGCGCCGCGCCGACAAGGCGCTCTATGCGTCCAAGGAGCGGGGCCGGAACCGCGTGACCGAGAGCGGCCGGGCCGCCTGACGCCGACCCGCCGGGGCGCGCACGGGCGACCCGGAGCCCCACCGGCGCGCCCGTCGAACCAGCCCTACGGCGCCAGCTTCTTCAACGCCTCGCACGCCCCCTCATCCTTGGCCTCGCACGCGGCCTTGAACAGCACGCGCGCCCGGGTCGCGTCCTTCGGGACGCCGCGCCCGGTGAGATGCAGGTTGCCGAGGTCCGTGCAGCTGTGCTGGTCCTTCGCATCGCAGGCCTGGCCGTACAACGTGGCCGCCGTCGAGTCGCTCGCCGCCACGCCGCGCCCGTTGAGGTACAGCTCGGCCAGGTCGTGGCATCCACGATTGTTCCCCTGGTCGCAGGCGTCGCGGTAGAGCCGCTTGGCGGTGGCGAGGTCCGCCGTCACGCCGCGCCCCTTCTCGTACATCACCCCGAGGCGCGCACAGCCGAACGCGTTGCCCCCTTCGCAGCCGACCTTGTACAGCCGCACGGCCTCGGCATGGTCGAGCTTCACCCCCTTGCCGTTCTCGTACATGTCCGCGAGGTCGGCGCATCCTTCGTAGTACTGCGCATCGCACGCCTTGCGATAGGCGGTGACCGCGCGTGGAAAGTCCTGCGCCGTTCCGCGCGCTCGCTCCGCCATGTCGCCGAGCAGGTCGCAGCCGCGCGCGTTGCCGCCGGTGCATCCTCGCTCGTAGCGGAGCAGGGCGGCCGCATCGTCCTTGGGAACGCCGCGCCCGTTGGCGAGCATGTAGCCCTGGTTGGTGCAGGCCGCCGCGTTGCCGCCCTCGCAGCCCCGGAGGTAGAGCTGCACCGCCAGGGAGTCGTTCCGGGGCATGCCCGTCCCGTTCTCCGCCATTACGCCAAGGTTCGAGCAGCCGGAGGTGTTGCGCAGATCGCAGGCGCGTCGATAGTGGCGGACGGCGACCGTGTCGTTGCGGGTGACCCCGCGCCCGTTCGCGTACATGAAGGCGAGGTTCGTGCACCCCTGCCCATCGTCGCCGTCGCACGCCTGGCGATAGAGGCGAACCGCCGCCGTGAGGCTGCTCGCGATCGAGCGGCCGTTCTCGTACATCACGCCAAGGTTGGCACAGCCGTGGGCGTGGCCCCCGTCGCACCCCTTCCGGTAGTGGACCACCGCCTGCGAGTCACTGCGCGCGGTCCCGAGACCCGCCTCGTAGGCGTAGCCAAGGTCGGTGCAGCCGGTGGCGTAACCGCCGTCGCAGGCTCGCCCGAGCAGCGCGAACGAGGCGGTCAGGTCACGCGGCACCGCGCGCCCCGCCTGGAGCAGCGATCCCAGCAGGTCGCAGCCGTGCGCGTTGCCGGCGTCGCAGCCGCGCCGGTAGTACATGGCGGCCGTCGAGTCGCTCTCGGCGACGCCCGTCCCGTAGCCGTACATCATCCCCAGGTAGGTGCAGCCGCGCGGGTGGTTCGCGTCGCACGCTCGGCGGTACGCCGTCAGGGCATCGGGGAAGCTCTTCGCGATTCCCTTGCCGTTCTCGAGCATCACGCCCACGTTCGCGCAGCCGCCCGACCAGCCGGCGTCGCACGCACGCCGGTAGTACTTCGCGGCGGTGGAGTCGTTCCTGCGCACGCCACCCCCACTCTCGTACAGCAGCCCGAGGCTCGTGCAGCCGCGCGCGTTCCCCTTCTCGCATCCCTTCTGGTAGAAGGTGCTGGCGATCGTGTCATTCTCCGGAACGCCGCGGCCGAGCCAGTACATGTGGCCGAGGTTGGTGCACGCGCCGGCGACACCGGCCTCGCAGGCCCGCAGGAAGGCCCGCACGGCGCTCGAGTCCGTGGGGCCGACGCGGCTCCCGCCCTCGGAGAGCTTGCGGAGGTCGTCGCAGCCGCGATCGGTGGGCTTGTCGCACGCGCGCCGATACAGCGCGAGCGCCACCGAGTCATTCTGCGCGACCCCGCGGCCGTACTCGTACATCTCGCCAAGGTTGGCGCAGCCGAGCGCCTGCGACTTCTCGCAGGCCCGCCCGTAGAGCACCGTCGCCATCGAGTCGCTCCTGGGCACCCCCGCCCCGCGCTCGTAGGCATAGCCGAGGTTGTTGCAGCCGATGGCGTTGCCCCCGTCGCAGCCGCGCCGATACAGCTTGGCGGCCGTCACCGTGTCCGCCGCAATGCCGCGCCCCTTCTCGAGCATGTACCCGAAGTCGGTGCACGACGTGGGCGTGCCGCCGTCGCACCCCTTGCGGTAGTAGCTCGCGGACAATGAGTCGTTGCGGGACGCGCCGCCCTTCCCGAGGGCATGGAACCCCCCCAGTCGCCAGCACGCCCAGGAGCTGCCGTACTCGCACCCCTTCTCGAGCGACTTGAAGGCCGCCGCGTCGCTCTGCGTCGTGCCGCGTCCATCCATCTGGAGCCGACTGAGGTTGGCGCACCCATCGGCCAGGCTCGAGGCGCAGGCCGACCGGTACGAGGCGTACGCGTCCGCCTCCGACTTGCGCGTCCCGGTGCCGGCTTCCTGCCAGAGGCCGAGGTAGTTGCAGCCATCGCGCCCCCCCGCCTCGCACGCCACGCGGTAGTAGCGCACCGCGATGGTGTCGTCCTTCGTGATCCCGATCCCCATCGCGTAGTTGTTCCCGAGAAAGGCGCAACCACGTGCCTGGCCCACGTCGCACGCCTTGCGATAGAAGGCCGTGGCGGCCGAGTCGTCCTTCTTCACGAAGCGTCCCTTCTCGTGCCACAGGCCAAGGTTCACGCAGCCGATCGGCTCGCCCAGCTCGCAGCCCTTGCGATAGTGGGCAGCGGCCGAGGAATCGCTCTTGGTCACCAATCGCCCGGTCTCGTACAGGAAGCCCAGGTCCACGCACGACGACGCGTAGTCGCGCCCGCAGGAAGAGCGATAGAGGTCCAGCGCTTCCGTGGCCTGCGCCGGCGTGGGCGTGCCGCCACGCAGGTTCTGGGCGAGCAGGTGACAGGCGCCGTCGCTGCCGGCGGTGCATCCCTTGCGGAAGAGTGCCAGGGCCCCGCTCGGGTCCGTCGCGGCGCCACGCCCCTCGTCGAGCATCTTGCCGGCGTAGTGACATCCTTCGCCGTCGCCCATGCCGCACGCGGTCTGGTAGTGCGCCAGCGCCTCGCTGGCCCGGCCGCGCCCGTTCAGGTCGCCGGCCAGCTCCCGCTCCGCGCGCGCCTTCTGCCGCGTCTCGAGCTCGGCCTGCACGCCGAGCGCATTGCGCCGCACGAACACGAACTCCCCCTGCTCGTCGCCGACCCCGGGGATCTCCTCGTACACGGGGGTGACGCGTGTCTCGCGCGCCACCACGTCACGCACGCGCTCGAACAGCGCCCCGGCGCGCAGCACGCCTCCCTTCTGCTCGCGCAACACCTTGATGAGCTGCGTGGAGAAGCTGCTCTGGGCCGGCACGCGGTCCACGCTCGTGCCGGCCGCCATCACGCGACGGCTCGGCCGCGAGGCCGACAGCAGCGCCGACTGGATGTCGGAGCCCCCCATGACCACCTCGGGGCCCGCCCCCGACTTGGCCAGCGCGCCGGCGAAGCAGGCGTCGGCCACCACCAGCACCTGCCGCACGCGCTCCATGCCGCGCAGCTGCGTGACGAGGTCGGTGTTCGCGATCCACGACGACTGGCTCGTGGAGCGCGCGTTCACCGGCAGCCAGAAGCCGGCCTTGCGCCGCGCGTCGTACGCGCCGTGGCCCGAGTACACGATCAGCAGGTTGTCGGTGACGCCGAGCCGTTCCGAGTACGCCTGCAGCGAGTCGAGGATCTGCTCGCGCGTCGGGTTGATGACCAGCACCACCCGCTTGGGATCGAAGGCGTAGTCCTTGAGGAGGACGTCGCGGAGTTCCGTGACTTCGGTGATCGTGGCCGGCAGCGGCTGGATCCCCGATTCCGGCGGGTAGTCGGAGACGGCGAAGAGGAGCGCGTGGTAGGTGCCGAAGTTGTCGGCGACCGCGGGGGCGCGGGGAGCCAGCCCCCCGCGCGTCGGTTGGGCAAGGGCCGCAGGGGCAATGCCGGGCGCGGCCGCGAGGGCCAGCGCCATGAATACAGGGAATGCCGCCGCGGCGGCGCGACGCACTCGGGACATCGCAGGCAAGGACATGCGGCACCAACGGGAAGGGGGCGGACGCTGCGCTCCCATAGTCTGCGCCGGACCCCGGAGGAATGGAAGTCGAAATACCCCCGCATTCCGCCCGTGGTCCCGGTCCGGGCGCCTGCTCAGGCCGGGACGGTGGCGGTCACGTCCCGGGCCGCGGCCGTGCCGGGATCAGTGGAACGACGGCGCCCCGGGATTCACCCCGCACGACACCCCGTCGGTCTGCACCGTTCCGGTCGCGTCCCAGTAGAAGGTGGTCTGGGCCGGAACCACGAGATCGCTCGAGAGCGGGATCACCTGGTGCACGCTCAACCCGCGCGCGACCGCCGCCGGCGCGTTTCGTGCGAGGAAGATCGTGACCCGGTCGTTGGCCGGCACCGAGTCGGTGCCGGTGCCCACCACGGTGGCGAGGTTCACGTCCTTCCAGTCGCTCTCCCCCGCACGGTAGATGTCGCCCAGGTACTCCACGCCGGACACGCACGCCCCGAACGAGGTGGCGGGACGCATGCTGATCACGTCCGACATCCGGAACGCCACGCACTTGTACGCACCCGCCGCCGGCGACCCCGAGAACAGCACCGGGTTCTGCATGAAGTCCTTGGGACTTCCGGTGGCCCCGTAGTCCTGCACGAGGACCATGCCGGAACAGTCGTCGTTGCTGCTGATGTAGAGCGTGTGCACCGTCAGCGTGAGCGAAGCCGGCGTCCCGCTGGTCACCGCCGAGGCCGACGTGCCACGGCCCAGGAGCGACGCCACGACCAGCCCGGCCGGGGGCGGCCCCGGGCTTGAGGGGCGGACCCGTGGCGCCCGTACGGCCCAAGCGCCACACTTCGCCGCAGACGACTCGACCCATCCACATGTGCGGAGCCACCCGATGCCGGACACGACCCTCATCGCGACCCCCGTCGAGCGCCGCGCGTCGCGGACGTCGCGTCGGCTGGCGTTCGCGCTCCTGACCCCGCTCCTCGCCCCGGCGCTCGCTGCCGCGCAGGCCGCGGTGGCGCGCGACACGATCATCACCGCCGCGACCCTCGCCCCGCGCGTACCGCTGCCCCCCGAGGCCGCCACCGCGTCGCTCACCCGGTTCAGCTTCATCGCCTATGGCGACACCCGCGGCCGCCACGATGGCACCGCCCTCCAGGCCGAACATCAGTTGGTGGTCGAGTCGATGCTGGCCACGATCGCGCGCGCGGCCACCGGTCCCGACCCGATCCGGTTCGTGGTGCAGAGTGGCGACGCGGTGAACAATGGCACCTTCGCCACACAACTCAACGTCAGCTACATCCCGCTCATCAACCGGCTGACGCAGGAAGGCGGCGTCCCGTACTTCCTCTCGGTGGGCAATCACGACGTCGGCAACGCCGCGGAGCACCTCCACCCGAGCCGGGCCGACGGCCTCCGCAACTATTTCGCCACCAACGCGAACCTCATCCCGCCCGAGTCCTCGCCGCGACGGCTCAAGGGCTATCCCACGTACGCCTTCGGCTACGCGAACACCTTCTTCATCGCCTTCGACTCCGACATTCCCGACGACACGGTGCAGCTGGCCTGGGTGAGGGCCCAGCTCGCCGGACTCGATCGCCGCCGGTACGTGAACGTCGCCCTCGTCTTCCATCATCCCCCGTTCTCGTCCGGGCCGCACGGCGGCGCGAACCTCGAGCGGCAGGCCGCCTCGATCCGCACCCGGTGGATGCCGCTCTTCCGGCAGCATCACGTGCGGCTCCTCCTCACCGGACACGAGCACCTCTACGAGCACTGGGTGGAGCGCTACACCGATGCGTCCGGGGTGCATCGCATGGACCAGATCGTGAGCGGGGGGGGCGGCGCACCGCTCTACGGCTACCTGGGCGAGCCCGATCTCCGGGCCTATCTGCGCTCCGACACGGCAGCGAAGCTGAGGGTGGAGCATCTGGCGCGCCCCGCCGTGGACCCGGGCGCCAACCCGTTCCACTACGTGGTGGTGCACGTGGACGGCGCGCAGCTTTCGCTCGAGGTGATCGGGGTGGATTGGGGGCGCGGCTTCGCGCCGTACCGGACGAACACGTCGAGGTTGGACACGCCGTGACCTCCGTGATCATGCGCGCCTGTGGCCTGTGCGCCACCGTGCTGCTCGCCGGCTGCAGTTCCGATGTTGCCGCTCCGGCCGCGCCACGCGTGGCCTCGGTGACGATCGCGCCGGCCTTCGACACGGTGGACGTGCCCGACACCCGGGCCTTCATCGCGAGCGCCCGGGATGCCAACGGGAACACGGCCTCCGGGACGCTGACCTGGCAGGTGAGCGACACCACGGTGGCCACCAGCGCGCCGGCCGGCGTAACCTGCCGGAACGTCGGCAACGTCAGGCTCACCGCCACCGTCGATGGCATCAACGCAACCGCCGAGCTGGCGTGCCGCGCCGTGTTCACGGTGGTGCCCGACCTGCCGTCACTCTTTCCGGGCGACACGCTGCAACTCGACGTCCGGCTCGCCACCCGCGGCGGGACCACGCTGGTCCCGCCTGCGGCCTCGCCGATCACCTGGCGGTCCAGCGCGCCGGGCGTCGCCACGGTGTCGTCAACCGGCATGGTGTCCTCGCTTGCGCCCGGCAGCGCCGACATCGTGGTGCAGGCGGGACCCGCCTCGCTGGCGACCACGGTGGTGGTACTCGATCCCGGGCCTCCCCGCGCCAATCGCGAAATCACGGTGCTGGAGCGGTACGTCTCGCCGTCCTGGTTCCAGCCGGAGAATCGCCTCGTGCGGCTCCTCCCCGACGGCACCGGGCGACTCGAACTCACGGGCGACCCGAAGGCGATCGCCGACTACCGCTGGTCACGCGACGGTCAGCGAATCGTGACCGTGGCCAACATCACCGGGGTCATCCAGGTCTCGCGCCTCGAGGTGATGAACGCTGACGGCACCGGTCTATCCACGCTGGACGAGACCATCCACATCGGGACCCCGACCTGGTCTCCCGACGGCACGCGGATCGCCTATTCGCGCGGCACGACGCTCGAGGAGCGCGACATCTGGATCATGACCGTCGCCACGGGGACGCGCGTGCCTGTGGTCTTCTCTCCGGGGCGCACCGAGTTCGTGCCGGACTGGGCGCCCGATGGCCGGGCGATCCTTGCCGTCCATCGCGAGCGCTTCTTCGTGTTCAAGGACGCGGCGATCGTGTGGCGTCCCGACGGCTCGAAGGAGCGGATCCTCCCCTTCCCCGTGGGAGTCGCGCGCGCCGTCTGGTCCCCGGACGGCAAGCACCTCGCGATTGATGCCGAAGATGGAACGGTCTGGGTCACCGACGCACACGGACGCAAGCCGATCCGCGTCTCACCGCCATCCATCGGGCCGGCGGGCGACTGCTGGGCGACCGGAGCATCGCAGTGGTTCGGGGCCGCGTGGGCCCCGTCCGGGCGCCAGCTCTCGTTCGTCAACTGCTCCACCGGCGAGACGCGCACGGTGACCCGAACGGGCGCGCCGCTGACGAATTTCGCCGCGCCGTTCGGCTGTTGCCTGCTGCAATCGGGCATCGAGTTCCAGGCCGCGTGGTCGCCCGATGGCACGCAACTCCTCAGCCAGGGCAACGTGAACTCGACGGTGGGCTCGTGGGTGCTGCGCTCAAACCTCGACGGCACCAACGTTCAATCGCTCGCGACGTTCCTCACCTCCGCCACCTACGCGCGTTGGAGGCCTTGAGGTAGTCCCGACTACAGCACCCCCCAGAACGACCGCGTCACGTCGAGGTTGAACGTCCACCGCCCGTCGCGCAGCCCGCGCGCGACGTCCACGCGCAGCAGGTCAAACAACAGCAGCGTCCCCACCCCGACGCTCGGGTACAGCCCGTCGGCCACGCCGGGCGCCACGGAACGCGACACGCCGATCACGTGCACGAACGGCGCCAGCACCGCCGCCCCCGGCACCCGCCCGAACCGTCCGAGCGGCACCGGCACGAAGGGAATCGCGAACCGACCCTCGAGGTGCAGCGTGGCCCCGGCACGCGCGGCAAACTGGTGATAGTCGTACCCGGGCCCGCTCACGGGGCCGCCCAGGTACACGAGTTGCTGGGGCAGCAGCGCCCCGCTCCCCGCGCTCGCCGCGGCGGTCGCACGCGTCGCCAGCTGCCATCCATCCAGGGGCCACGTCCAGCTCGCGCTCGCGAAGCCGCGCAGCGTCCACCGGTCGGCGCCACCAGCCGAGGGCGCGTACGTCCCCCCGGTGAGCGTCGTGCCGACCTCCAGCGCGCCGCCCAGCACCGGCTCCGCGAACCGCTCGCTCACGCCGAGCGTGAGCCGCACGCCCTCCACCGTCGGCACGGCGAGCGTGCCCGCATACCGCCCGGTGGCCGGCTCCGCGTGCACCGCCAGCGCCTCATGACGCTCGGCCGCCACTTCCGCGCGCCACTGCGCGGCGCCGGGGACGCCGAGCGAGAGCGTGAGCCCTGCCTGCCGCACGAGGTACGGGTTGGTGAAGTCGGCGCCGAACTCCTGCGCCGCCAGTGAATTGACGGCGCGCGAGCGTTCGGGTTCGTCGCCGGCGTCGCGGAAGTCGCGCGAGGCGAACAGCCCGAGCTGCACCCCGCGCTTCGGGATCACGTCGACGATCACGCCCCCCTTCACGTCCGCATCGGCAAAGCCGTATCGCCCCTTCACCGCGACCGCCACCGGCGCGGACGGCCGGAAGCGTGCACCAAGTCCCAGCGCCAACCCCTCCACCCGGTTCGCGCGGATGATGTCACTCACCGACCCCGCGCTGAGCGTGGCCGCCTCGGCCTTCGCGATCGCGCCCCGCGCGATGATCTCGGTGGCCACCTGCTGCACCCGCTCCACGTCCTCGGGACTCACGGGGCGCACGTTGTCGGGCAGCTTGTCGAGGAGCTGCCCGGGGAACGGAAAGCTGCGCACCTTCGCGTAGTCGTCGAACACGATGGCCGGGCCCGCGAAGTAGCTGGCCGGGAGGCTCCGGTTGATCTCGTACCCGGTCACGTCCCATCGCCCACGGATGATGCCGCGCGCCGGAAAGTCGAACCAGGTGCCGGCGCGCCGCACTTCCAGCTCCTGCCGGCGCGGCAGCCAGAACCGCTCGTCGATGAGCGAATTCTCGAGCATCACCGTCAACACCTCGATCCGCTTGTCGAGAATCGCCGCCCGCGTGAAGGTGAGCGACATCCGCACGATGTCGCCCGTGGTGCGCTCGATGAACAGCGACCCGACCACGCGCGGCCCGTCCTCGTCGCGCGGCCGCACATCGATCTCCCACACGTCCACGCGCTTCCCGGGGAGCGTGAGGGTGAGCGAGTCGCGCACGCGGTACGAATACAGCAGCGGCGCTCCCGCCGACACCGGATGCGGCACGTCGCGCACGTCGCGCCCGTCGCCCAGGCGGATCCGGTCGGGGAAGTTGCTCTGGATGATCCCGTAGCGATCCTGGTAGTAGCCGATGTCCCCCGGCACGAGGGCGGTGTCGCGGAGCCCGACGACCACCTGCTTCGAGAGCTGCGGCGCCTTCCAGTACACGTCCACCATCAACTCGTCGGTCTTCACGAGTCTGGGCACTTCGGTGAGCGTGTCGCCCAGTTGCGCGAGGAAGCTCAGGTAGCCGTGGGCGCGGGCGCGGAAGTCGGTGAGCAGCGTGTCGTTGGACACGCGCCGCAGGATCGCGCGGTTGACGAGGTCGGTCACGCGTGGATCGTCCCACTGCTGCGCGCCGAGCTGTTGCGCGCCGAGCTGTTGCGCGCCGAGCGGGACGTCGGCCATGAGTGCCACGAGGACCATGACCATCGCGCGCGCCACCCACCGGCGCACCGCCTCGACGGTCACCATCCGCCGCGTCTCACTTGCCGCGCGCGGACGCCCCGTGCGCGGCGATCACCGCCTGCGCCGCTTCGGCCGGGTCGTCGGTCAGCAGCAGGAGGTCGAGGTCGCCGTCGCTGATCTTCCCCTCGCCCAGCATGCGCGTCTGCAGCCAGCGCACCAACCCTGCCCAGTAGTGCCGCCCGAAGAGGATCACGGGGAACTGCGAGATCTTCCCCGTCTGGATGAGCGTCACGGCCTCGAACAGCTCGTCGAGCGTGCCGAAGCCGCCGGGGAAGATGATGAACGCCGACGAGTACTTGATGAACATCGTCTTCCGCACGAAGAAGTAGCGGAAGTTCACCACCGTATCGACGTACGGGTTGGCCCCCTGCTCGAACGGCAACTCGATGTTGCACCCGATCGACCGCCCCCCCGCGAGGCGCGCCCCCTTGTTGGCGGCTTCCATGATCCCGGGGCCCGCGCCGGTGATGATCGAGAAGCCGGCCTTGGCCAGCAGCGACGCCACCTCCTGCGCCTGCTGGTACTGCGGGTCACTGGGCGCCGTGCGCGCCGACCCGAAGATCGACACCCCCTTCTCGATCGCGTTGAGGGTGTCGAACCCCTCGATGAACTCTCCCATGATGCGCATCACGCGCCACGGGTCGCTCCGCGTGAAGTCCGCCCCCTGCGTGTGCGTCGCCGTGAGGAACTTCGTGTCCTCGGTGAGCATGGGCTTGAGGTCGCGGATCGAGTCGTCGATCAGCCGGGTGGGTCCCGACCCGCGGTACGGCAGCTCCGAAGGCGGCTTGCGTCCCGCGGCCTTGTGCCCCTCCTCGGTGCGCTGCTTGTACGCCTCCACCGCGCGGAACTCCGCCGTCAGGCGCAGCTCCGGATTCATCTTCTTGCCGGTGGCGGTGCGCGCCCGGCCGTTGGTCGCCTTCGGCTTGGGCTTGGGCTTCGCCGCTGCGGCGGCGGTGGCCGGGGACTTGGGCGGGCGCGGCGACGTGGGCTTGCTCGACGACTTCCTGGGCGGCATGGAGGGCGGTGCGGGCCACCGCGTGGGCGCGCCGGAGTGGCGCGGCCGTGGCGACGATGGGATGTTGAGTGTACCCGTTGGACGCGCGCTTGCGCCAGCGGTCACCCTCGCACCGCTCGCCACCCGCAGGAGTGTCACGCCATGAAGGGATCGACTGCCCCCACGACCGTGGCGGGCTACCTCGCCAGCCTGTCCGACGACCGTCGCGCGATCGTCTCGGCCGCCCGCGACCTCGTCAACACCCACCTCCCCGCCGGCTACGACGAGTTCCTCTTCTGGGGGATGGTCACCTGGGGCATTCCGCTCTCCCGCTTCCCCGGCACCTACAACGGCCAGCCGCTGTGCTACGTCGCGCTGGCCGACCGGAAGGGACACGTGGCGCTGTACCTCATGGGGGTCTACGGCAGCCCGAAGCTCGAGGCCGACTTGAAGGCCGCCTTCAAGCGCGCGGGCAAGAAGCTCGACATGGGGAAGTCGTGCCTGCGCTTCCAGTCGCTCGACGACCTCGCGCTCGACGCCGTGGGGAAGGCGATCGCGGCCGTGCCGCCCGAGGAGATGATCCGGCGTCACGACGCCGCGCACGGCAAGGAAGCGGTGGCGACTCGAAAGAAGGAGCGCGTGGCCGGGGGATCGGCGCGGCTACGCAAGGCTGGCGCGACACAGGCGGCGAAGAAGCCCACCGGAAAGTCGACACCGCGAAAGTCGACGCCGCGAAAAGCGGGCAAGCCCGCTCGCTGAGCGCGTTCGGTCGTCACCGTTTCCCCTCCGTACGTTTCCCGCGTGCGCGACCCCGCCCTCGTCCTCGTCATCGCCGACGGGCTTCGTCCCGACACCCTCGACGCGGCCATCGCCTCGGGCGCCGTCCCCGCGCTCGCGCGGCTGCGCGCCGAGGGCGGCGCGCACACGCTCACTACCTGCTTTCCGTCGGTCACGGGGCTCGCCTACACGCCCTTCCTCATGGGGAAGCACCCCGCCGAAGTCGGCTTGCCGGGGCTCCGCTGGCTGGACCGCACCCATGCGCGCGCCCGCGTCCCGGCGCATGCGCGCAGCTACGTGGGGTGGGGAGTGAAGGGACTCGATGGCGACCTCGATCCCGCGGCGCCCACGCTCTTCGAACTCGCCCGGCCGTCGCTTGGCGCCCTCACCATGATCACGCGGGGACTCCCGCGCTCTCAGCGCATTGCCCGCGGCGTCTGGTGGGCCGCGCGGGGCCTCCAGGGGCACTTCTTCGGCTCACTCGACGACTGGCTGCTCGCCGACCGCGACGTGGCCACGATCGTGGCCCAGCGCGTGCGCGAGGAGCACCCGCGCTTCACCCTCGCCGCCCTCATGGGCATCGACAAGGCGTCGCACGCCCGGGGGCACGCCTCGGCGGAGGCGACGCGCGCACTGCAACTCGTCGACAGCCTCGTGTCCCGCTTGCGGAGCGACGCCGCCGAGAGTGACCGCCCGCTCCGCGTCTGGGTGGCGAGCGACCACGGCCATGTGCCCGTGCAGACGCACGACGAGATCGCCGATGCGGTGCGCGCCACCGGTGCGCGCGTCATCGCGCACCCGTGGGTGATCGGGGCACGGGGCGACGTGGCCGTGATGGTCGGTGGCAACGCCATGGCGCAGCTCTACCTCGAGCCGACCGCGCGCCATCGTACCGGCTGGGGCACGCACGCCGAGCGCTGGTCGCCGCTCGCCGACGCGTTGCTCGCGCGAGCCTCGGTGGACCTGATGATCCTGCCGCTCGACGCGCGCCGGTGCCTGGTGCGTGCGGCCGGTCGCGGCGAGGCGCTCATCCGCACCGACGGGGACGGCGACCGCTGGCGCGTGACGCACGAACATCGCTCCGGCAATCCGCTCGGTGTGGCAGCTGGCACCTTCGACCGGACCGAGGCGTGGCAGGTGGCGCACGCGAGCGACTATCCCGACGCCCTCGTGCAGTTGGCGCTGGTCACCGTGTGCGAGCGCGTCGGTGACATCCTGCTGAGTGCCGCGCCCGGCTTCGACTTCCGCGCGCGGTACGAGCCCTCACCGCATGTCAGCACCCATGGTGCGCTGCACCGGGACCAGATGTGCGTGCCGCTCCTGCTCGACGCGCCGCCGCGCACGCGGCTGCGCCGCACCACCGAGGTCATGCCGGCCATCTGCGAGGCGCTGGGGCTCGCGCCACCGGTCGGTGCTTGGTGATCGCGCCGCCAACCGCGCACCCTGGCTACGGTGCGCTCGTGCCCTCGCGCAGTTGCCGTCCGCGCTCCGGGAGCGGCGTCCAGATGGTGGCCCACGACTCGCGAACGGCGCCGTAGATCCCGCCCACGAGTCCCCCGATCGCGACGCCGAGCAGCGCGCCCTCCCCCGCCGACGGCGAGATCCCGCAGCTGCTGCTGCTGCCCAGGCTGCACGTCGACTTCGCCACCGTGGCGCCCAGCACGGCGCCCACGCCGCCGCCGATCCCGGTGCCGATGAGCGCGCCCATCAACCCGTTCTGGGTGCGGCGGCTCCGTCGCCCGCTTGCCACCTCCACGATGCGCACGGTGCGCCATGGCACCGCGATCATCACGGAGTCTCCCGTCCCCGCTTCGGCCACGCTGAGCCCCAGCCGCGCGGCGCGCAGTCCCGGGTCCCCCTCGTCGCCACTCACCATCACGCGGACCATGGACGAGTCACTGCGGTCGAGGCGCCCGACCAGCGTCGCGGTTTCCACGCGACCGAAGCTGAAGCGAAGCACCGCGCCTCGCGCCACCGGCGTGCTCACGCTGTCCTGTGCCGCGAGAGGGCCGGCCGCGCCTGCTGCGCACGCGATCGCCGACACGAGCGCCATCCGGGTTGTTCTGCCGAGGGGATGCATGATGCCCTCACATTGCCCCGTGGGGCGGCCAAGCGCAACGCGGAACGCAAAACTCGCGGTCGGCACGACACGCCCGCCGTTGTACCCCTCGCGCCGCGGGGCGAGATTGGACGCATGCCGTGGCTTCGCCTCACCGCAACGCTCGCCCTGCGCGCGCTCGTGTCCCCGTCGCTCGCCATCGCGCTGCTGACGGTGCTCTGGCGGTTCCGGCGCCGCGGTTGGTTCACCCGCTTTCCCTTCCTGCCCGTACCGTCGCGCCCCTACGTGGCCTGGCGCATGTACACCGCCTACGGCAGCGAGGACGCGCTCCCGAGCGCCGACGAAGTGGAACGCTACGCGCGCTGGGCCACGCGCGGCCGGTGAGCACGAGCGACGGTCGCGACTCGACGCCCGGCGCCCGCGCGATCAAGGCGCAGGCCTTCGGCCTCGGCTTCGACCAGGTCGGGATCGCCACGCTGGGCCCCGCCGACACGGCGACCGCTTTCACCGACTGGTTGGCGAACGGGTACGGCGGCACCATGCGCTACCTGCATCGCTCCGCGAAGAAGCGCGTGGACTCCTCGCTCGCCGATCACCACACCGCGAGCGCGATCGTCGTCGCCCTCGACTACGGAGGACGCCAGCCACCAGGGCGCGTGGCCCGCTACGCGCGCGGCCGTGACTACCACGCCGTGCTGCACGAACGGCTCGAGTCGCTGGGGCAGTGGATCAGCGCCACGGCCGGCACCCACGTGCATGCGCGCCCCTACGTGGACACCGGGCCGATTCTCGAGCGCGACCTTGCGCGCCGGGCGGGACTGGGCTGGTTCGGCAAGAACAGCTGCCTCATTCATCCCGAGCGGGGATCGTTCATGGTCCTCGGCACCCTGCTCGTGGCCCTCGACCTGG
>JANLSF010000769.1:0-4958 GCA_031362285.1 Gemmatimonadota bacterium
CGCGGCGAAGAGGCCGAAGCGGAGCGCCGCCCACACCGCCGGCACGACAATCAGCGCGAGCATGGGCCGTCGCGCGTCCACCAGTGCCGGCGGGGTCAGCTCCACGTAGATGACCACGAACAGCGTCGCAACCATGACCAGAGCCAACTCGAGGCGCGCGCGCGCGCGCGCCTCGTGCCACCACGCCAAGGCGCCGCTCGCGGTGAGCACGACGCCACTCACCAGGAACCCCCCGATCGCGTCGCCCAGGGCCCACTGCACCCAGAGGATCAGACTGGGCGCCGGACTCCCCGTGACCGCCAGCACGAACACCACCAGCGACGCCGTGAGCGGCCCGATGAGCACCACCGAAGCGAACGCGAGCGTGAGCACGTCCCTCGGCTCCGCGAGCAGCGCGCGACTCCCGGTCAAACGCCGGATGACCAACGCCGCCAGAGAAACTGACAGCAGCGCTCCGAGCATGAAGCCGACCGTCGGCAGCAAGGGCACGCCGTACGCGAATCCAGCCAGGACGCGCACGCTGGCCGTCATCGCGAGCACCACCGGCCAATCGGAGCGCGGGCGGAGGAGCAGCCAGCCGAGCAACGCGCCGGTGGGCGGCCACCAGACGCTGGCCGGCTCCGGCCCCGCCACCATCTGCATGGTCAGGACGATGGTCACGATGTACAGCAGGCTCTCGACCAGCCACTGCTGGCGCGGCGTGAGGACCTGCGTGTCCCCCGACGGATCGGCGGTCATGCCGCCACCGGGGCGCAGGGAGGAATTGGAAGCATGGGCGATCGGTGGCGCAGCGCAGTGCCCTCTCGTCGGGGGAGCCTGGACGGTCGGCCGGAAGCCGGGACGACGAGCCGCGTCGCCCCGCCCCATTCAGGGACGAACAAAGCCCGCAGACGTCCCAGCGGCTCTCCGGTGAGCGGTCGCTACGCCCTGGCGATGGTCGCGCCCGTTCGCGCAGCCGCGAGCACGGCCCGCGCCAACGCATCGGGGGCGAACGGCTTCTGCAGCACCCCCGCAATCGCGTCGTGACCGCGCTCCTCCGACGCGAGCGCCGACGAGTCGCCCGACATGAGCAGCACCGGCAGCCCGGGCTCGAGGAGACGCACCTCGTCGGCCAGCGCCAGCCCCGACATGTCGGGCATCGTGAGGTCAGTGAGGACCAGGTCGAACTCACCTGGATGCGCGCGCAGGATGGCCAGCACCTCGTGCGGCGTGGTCACCACGGTGGGCACTCCGCCCAGATGCGTGAGGGCGCGGGAGACGAAGCGGGCCAGCACCGCCTCGTCGTCCACCGCGAGCACGCGCAGGCCGTCGAGCGTGCGCGTGGCGCCGACTGGCGCGGCTGGGGCCACCGGCACCGCCGCCGTCGCGGGGAGGTACACGCCGAACCAGCTCCCTTCATTCGGCGCGCTGCGCGCCACCACGGCGCCCTGATGCGCCGACACCACGCCGTGCACCACTGCCAATCCGAGTCCGCTTCCCTCGCCAGGGCGCCGGGTGGTGAAGAACGGCTCGAAGGCGCGGTCGAGCACCTCCTTGCGCATCCCGATCCCCGTGTCGCCCACCGTGAAGCGCGCGTAGCGCTCCACGCGCAGCTCCGGGTGTCGGCGCGCGATGTCGGCCGTGACATCCACCGACTCGAGCGCCAGCGTCAGGGTGCCGCCCCGCTCGGCCATGGCCTGCAGGGCGTTCGTTCCCAGGTTCTGCAGCGCCTGGCGCAGCTGCGCCGCCTCCCCGAGCACGTGCGGGATGTCGCGTCCCTCGGCCACCTTCACCGCCACGCCTGCAGGCGCATCGGCGCGCAGCGTCGCCGCCACTTCCCCGAACAGATCGCGCACCGACAGCACCTGCCGCTCCGCTTCCGGCTGCCGGCTGAAGGCGAGGATCTGCCGCACGAGGTCGGCCGCCCGCCGGCTCGCGAGTTCGGCGTCGGCCAGGCAGGCGGACGCCTCGTGTCCGGTGTCGATGGTGCGGCGCGCCAAGTCGAGGTTGCCGATGATGGCGCCGAGCATGTTGTTGAAGTCGTGCGCCACGCCGCTGGCCAGGGTGCCGAGCGCCTCGAGCTTGTTCGCCTGCCGCAGCTGCTCCTCGAGGCGCGCGCGGTCGGTGAGGTCCACGACGGCCGTGATGCGATGATCACCAACGGCGGAGCGGTGGATCTCGACATGCCGGGCCGTGCCGTCGGTGGACGTGAGGTCCGCGGTGACCGGTGGACGCGGCTCGCCGGCCATCGGCGCTCGCGCCGTCTCGATCTCGGCAGCCGGATCCGCATCCACCGTGGCGTCCAGCTCGGCGTGCTGCCTCGGCGTCAGCCCGCGATCGCCCCACCAGCCCTCGAGCGACCGCGACGCGCCCACGGCTCCCAGCAACGTCGCGAAGCGCGGGTTGTAGTAGGGCGGCTCGTCGACGCCCCCCTCGACGAGCATCGCGACCGGCGCCGCCTCCACGAGGCGCCGGAACCGCGCCTCGCTGACGAGGGCCCGCGCCACCGATCGCTTCTGGCTGGCAAAGGTGGCCGCCACGATCATCACCGAGACCGCGAGCGTCAGCAGGTAGGCCTGCACCAGCAGCACCTTGTGTCCGTTGGTCGTGGGCAGCGCGCTGATCACCCCCAGTCCGTTCAGCAGCCCCCACGCCGCGATCGAGCCCGCGATGAGTTGCACCCACGACACGGCGAACATGCCGATGCGAAGCGCGGCCCACATCGACGGCACCGCGACGAACGCCAGCAGGGGACGCCGGGCCTCGGCGACGCTCAAGGGCGCCAGCATCACGACCGCCGCCGCCGAGCCGGCCACGGCGAGCACGGTCAGCAACTCGAGCCGCCGAGCGGCCCCGTTCGTGCGCCACCACTCGCGCGCATCGCCGAGCGTGAGCATGAGCGGTGCGACGAGGAACGCGCCCACCGACTCGCCCAGTGACCAGTGCAACGGCGAGAGCCAGGTGAGCGTCCCGCTCGTCATGACGACGCGGTAGGCCGACGCGCTCAACGCGGCCAGCGGGCCAGTGACGAGGATGGCCACCACGGCGAACGCCACGATGTCGTACGGCTCCGAGAGCGGCGCGCGGCGACCGTGGTAGCGACGGAGGAGGTGCGCGGAGAGCAATCCGCCCGTCACCGACGACGCGACCACCCAGATGGCGACCGATGGCGCGACCCCGTTGCTCACCCCGAAGGCGATGCGGACCAGGGACGCGAGCACGACCACCGCCGGCCAGTCGCGCCGTGGACGCGAGAGCAGCCACGCGATCACCGCGCCGATCGGGGGCCACCAGATGGCCGGCTCGCCCGGCGCCGAGGCGAGCGAGTAGCCAAAAGCCACCACGCACGCGAAGCCCGCCGTCTCGGCGAGGAAGCGGAGCGGTTGGGAGCGATGGGCGACGGTTGGCGACAGCGTGGACGGCATGGGCGACCCGGAAAGACATGCCCGATCGCTCCCGCGGCGCCTGGGCGCCCGGGACCACGCTCCGGCACTCTGCTTCCCAAGTATCGGATCGCGCCCGCGTTTCCCTTCCCGTGGTGCCCGCGCGGCGGCACCGCGTGCTGTGCCCCGTGGCGCGTGGCTAGACCCCGTGGAGGGCGCGGGCCAGTGCCGCGATGTCGGCCGGGGTGGAGCGACAACAGCCGCCAATCCAGTCCGCACCCGCTGATGCCCAACCGGCGGCCGCGCTCGCCAACGTGTGCCCGTCAGGGGCACCGACCCAGCGGCGCCCCACCGCGTCCCACACTTCCCCCGAATTCGGATACGCCACCACGGGCTTCGCGGTCACCGACCGGATGGCGCGCACGAGCGGCAGCACGCGCTCCGGCGGCACGCAATTCACGCCGATGGCCACCACTTGCGGTTCAGCGTCGAGGCGCCGAGCGACGTCGGCAATCGGATCCCCCGCGGCCGTGTGCGCGCCATCGCGGCACTGCAGGCTCACCCACGCGCGCGCGCCCGGCACCGTGCGCAGCGCACGCACGATCGCCTCCGCCTCCACTCGGCTCGGAATCGTTTCACAGGCCAGCAGGTCGGGCCCGGCGCTCCACAGCACGGCGAGCCGCGCGCGGTGGAAATCGAAGAGGTCGTTTTCCGTGAGCCCATAGGCGCCGGTGTACTCCGAGCCGTCGGCAAGGGTGGCGCCGTAGGGGCCGACCGACGCGGCCACCTGCGTGACCCGGGTGCCAAGCCCGGCGGCCGCGCGCGCCGTGTGGTGCGCGCGTTCCGCCTCGCGCGCGAGCGCCACCGACCGCACGAGCAGCGTGCGCGTGTCGGCGGCGTTCAGTCCGTGGGCGGCGAATCCGGCAAAGCTCGCCTGATAGCTGGCCGTGGTCACGACATCGGCGCCGGCGTCGAAATAGGCCCGGTGCACGTCCGTGATCGCCTGCGGCTGGTCGACCAGCAGCCGCGCGGACCAGAGCGCGCCGGAGATGTCGTGGCCGGCGCGGGCGAGCTCGGTGCCGAGGGCGCCATCGAGGATGCGGAGCATGAGGCAAAGCTACCGTTCCGACGATCCCGTGACACCATTGTCCGCGGTGGGGTAGTACCGTTCAGCAGCAGCCTGTGCCCACATCGGAGTGTCCCATGCGCGTGCCCTTCGTTCGTACCGCCTTGCGTATCGCCCTCCCGTTGAGCGCCGTTGCCGCGTGCAGCAGCAGCTACACCGACGCGCGCCTCAGCGCCGATCCCACGGCCACCAAGGTGCTCCTCACCGATGCGCCCTTCCCGTACGACCGCATCGCTCGGGTCGACCTCTACGTGGTGAGCGTGTCCGGGTCACTCTCCCCCGACACCTCGGCGAGCAGCGGCACCTTCGTCACCCTCGCCACGCCCAACCGGCGCATCGACGTGCTCGCGCTGCAAGGAGGGGTCACCGAGCAGTTGGGCGCGCTCAAGCTGGCTGCCGGGGCAATCACGGCGGTGCGCATGGTGATCGACACCGACTCGTCCACCATCACGCTCAAGGACGGACGCGTG
>JANLSF010000778.1:0-2159 GCA_031362285.1 Gemmatimonadota bacterium
GCGCTGTCAGACCCTCCCGGCATTGTTCTCGTGTCCTTCACTGGAGACGGAACGATGCAACAGCAAGTACTCACCGAACACGAGTTCGACCGCGCGCTGCCCGGTTGGCGCGTGCGGGTCCTCCTCACCATCACTGGCGACGCGGCCGCCACCCCGGCGCGCGTGCCGCTTGGCCTCGCCCTCGTCCTCGATCGCTCGGGGTCCATGGGGGGCGACAAGATGGCGTCGGCCCGCGATGCCGCCGCCGGGTTGATCCAGCGCCTGCACCCCGACGACCTGGTCGCGGTCGTGACCTTCGACGACGAAGTGGAGACGCTGAGCACGCCGGTGACCGGCGCGGAGCAGGGGACGCTGCTCCGCGACCTGATGCAGGTGGAGGCGCGCGGCAGCACCAACCTGAGCGGTGGCTGGCTGCGCGGCCGGGAGCTGATGGCGGCGCTGCCGAACCTCGGCGGCGTCCGCCGTGTGGTGCTCCTCACCGACGGACAGGCGAACGCGGGGATCACCGACGCGGGGAAGTTGGCCCGCCTCGCCGCCGCGGCCCGTGAAGTGGGGGTTTCCACGAGCGCCATCGGCTTCGGCGCCGACTACGACGAGGAGTTGCTCAAGGCGATGGCGGATGCCGGCGGCGGCAACGTGTGGCACATCGAGCGCCCCGACCAGGCCAGCCTCGTCTTCGGCGAGGAGCTCGCCGGGCTGCAGTCGCTCTCGGCGCAGAACCTGACCGTGGAACTGCGCCCGGGGCCGGACGTGGCGACCATGACCGTGCTGCACGACTACCGGGCCGTGACGTTGCCCGATGGACACCGCGTGGAGCTGGGCGACCTGTACGCCCGCGAGCCGCGGAAGCTGCTGGCGGAGTTCGTGGTGCCGGCGCATGCCAACGCGCCACGGCCCGATCTGGTGATTGCCCAGGTGCAGGTCTCGGCGCACGTGGTGCTCGCCGACGGGGGGATCGAACTGCGGGTCGTGACCTTCCCCGTGGCGCTCTCGCTCGAGGCGCAGGGGGCGATGCACCCCGAGGTGCGGCGCGAGGTGGTGCTCCTGGCCGCGGCCAAGGCGCGCGACGAGGCGGTGGCGCAGGCGCGGCGCGGCGACTCTGACGGGGCCGCCGGCGTGCTCCGCGAGGCGTCGCACATGCTCCGTGAGAGCGGACTCGACGATGCGTTCGTGCGGGAGCAGGCAGCCGACCTCGACGCCACCGCGCGCCGCGTGCAGCGCGAGCGCGGCGACGAGGCCGACCTCAAGTACCTGAAGCAGAAGTCGTACAACTCGCGGCGCGGCAAGCTGTCGTACGACGCGGCGTTCTCGCGGGCGCCGGAGCCGGATGAGCCGCCGCCGCCGGCGACGCCGAAGCCACCGCGGAAGCCGCGGCCGCCGAAGGCGTAGTCGCGGCGGTGACCTGCACCACGCGCCCGGGCCGGTATGGCCGGGCGCGTGGTGCGTCGGCGCCATTGCGTCAGGGCGAACGCCGCCACATCGTCCCGCCCCATGCCCAGCCCCCGCCATCTCGTCGCCGTCTGGAACCCGTCGTACGAGCGCGACGCCCTCGCGCTGCACCTCGAGGTGCTGCTCGGGCGCATGAAGGCGCTCCACGACGGCGCGATCGCCGACGAGGACGCGTACGTGTGGTGGGGCAAGGTGCGTTCGGCGCGCCGGATGGCGCCGCTCCCGCACCTGGGTGACATCCTCGCGCTCGACGGCGAGATCGCGGCCGGCCTCGACGAGGGGGTGGAGCACCACCTCTACCTCACCGACTACCGGTCACTCTATGTGGCGCACCTGGCCGAGGTGCGCGCGGGGGACGACGCCGAGGTGCTGCGTGACACGACCCACCTGCCCGCGTACTACGCGGCCAACGGCTATGCGTGCGACTGCTGGTTCAAGCTGTGGGACGTGCGACGCGTCGTGGTGGACGACACGCCGGCCGTGCAGGCGGAACTCGCCCGGCTCGGCAACGTGCGCTATCACGGGCATCCGGTGTCGCTCTACGGCGGGATGACGGAGCTGCCGCTCGTGGTCACGCGCGCCGACCACGCACCCTGGTTCGATGAGGAATCGCGCGAGTTGCTCGCCGGGGGACGGTTCTGGGCGGAGTTCGACGGGGATCGCTCCGGCACCGGCGCGATGGAGGCCGAGCTGCGCGATCATCGCTTTGG
>JANLSF010000788.1:0-2803 GCA_031362285.1 Gemmatimonadota bacterium
GATCGCGAGAAGCAGCTGCCGGTGGACGAGGCGGTGCGGATCGGCGTGGCGATTGCCGGTGCGCTCGAGTACGCGCACAAGGCCGGCGTCATCCACCGCGACATGAAGCCGGAGAACATCCTGCTGCAGGCGGGACAGCCGGTGATCGCCGACTTCGGCATCGCCCTCGCGGTCACGAACGCGGGGGGCAATCGGATCACGCAGACCGGGCTCTCGCTCGGCACGCCGCAGTACATGAGTCCCGAGCAGGCCACCGGCGATCGCGCGATCGACAGCCGCACCGACATCTATTCGCTGGGCGCGATCGTGTACGAGATGCTCACCGGGGAGCCGCCGCACGTGGGGGGCACCGCGCAGGCGATCATCGCCAAGCTGATGACGGAGGAGGTGCGGCCCGTGACCGTGCTCCGCCGCACCGTACCGCCGCACGTGGATGCCGCGGTGCGCCACGCGCTGCAGAAGCTGGCGGCGGACCGGTTCGCGACGGCGGGTGATTTCGCGGCCGCGTTGAACGGCACGCGCGTGGTGGCGCTGCCCACGGGCTCGCTCGGCGCGAGCGGCGCCGGGGGCACCTATGGCGGAGCGATGACAGGCAACGCCTCCGGCCCCTTGTCCGCGCGCATGCGCCTGCTCGTGGGAGCGCTGGCGCTCGGCGCCGTGGGCGGCGTGGGCACGGCCACGTGGCTCGCCACCAAGCCAGTGCCCCCGGCGACGCCGATGCAGTTCGTGGTGCCGCTCCCCGACAGCGTGACGCTCTTCGGCGGTGGCGGGCGCAAGGTGGCGCTGTCGCGCGACGGCTCGCGCATGGTGGTCTACGGCGTCGTGAACGGCACGCGGGCGTTGTTCGTGCGCCGTCTGAGCGAGCCGGAGTTCACGCGCGTTCCCGGAACCCCCGCGGAGATCCAGACGCCTCCGTCGGGATCCACGCCGAGCTTCTCCCCGGACGGCGCGTGGATCCTGTACACCGACGGGGCGCGCCTCATGCGCATTCCCTACGCCGGTGGCACCCCCATCGTGGTTGCCGACTCCGCCGCCAACGGGTCCTGGGGTGATGGCGACATCGTCGCCTTTACGCGCCGGAACGCGCTCTGGGCCACGTCGGCCCTGGAACCACGCCCACGGCTCGTGGCGCGTCCCGACACCGCCGCCGGCATCTGGGCGCTCAAGTGGCCGCATGTGCTGCCGGGCGGAACGCACGTGCTGGTCACAACCGACCGCACGCCCCAGGGCAACATCGTGGACTCGCTGCAACTGGCCGTGGTGTCGATCACGGACGGCGCCGCGACGATGCTCGGCGTGCGCGGCACCTGCGCCACCTACGTGGCCCCCGGGTACCTGATGTTCGGGCAGGCGGGTGGCGCCGTCGCCGTGGCGCCGTTCGCCCTCCGCTCGATGGCGGTCACCGGCCAGGCGGTGTCGCTGCTCGCCGGGGTGTGGCAAGGCTCGGGCGGGGCCACGGGCTACGCCGCGTCGGACAATGGCCTGCTGACTTTCCAGCCGATCGCCGCAGGCTCCACCGAGTCGTACTTCGTGGTGGATCGCGCTGGCGCGGTCCGACGTCGCTTTGGCGACCGGATGCCCAACCCGTACGGCGACATCTCTCCCGACGGGCGCCGCGTCCTCGGGTACTCCGCCACCCAGAGCTACCCGGAGGCGTGGATGTTCGATGTCGTCACGGGTTCGCGGGAGCGGGTCATGAACGCGAACGAGGGATTCTCTCCGCGGTGGTCATACGATGGCCGACGCGTCCTGTTCGTCCGCCGGCAGGGCATCGTCACGTCCATCGTGTCGCGCGCGTGGGACCGGAGTGGCCCCGATTCGGTGGTGCTCACGGACTCCACGCACACCTTCTGGGGGGTCGTCTCGGGGCCGCCAAAGGGGTGGACCCTCTTTCGCGGGTCCGTCACGCGCGACGGCCTGGAAGCCATCCTGATGGCGCCCACGGAATCGTTGCGTGCCGTGCGCGCGTTCGTGTCCAGCCCCGTGGCACGCGCGCAGGCCCCCGCCCTCTCCCCCGACGGCTCGCTCGTGGCGTACCAGTCCGACGAGTCCGGGATCTACCAGGTGTACGTGCAGCCCGTGCCCGGACCCGGGCCGCGGTTGCTCATCTCGCCGCGCAACGGGTTCGACCCGGTCTGGTCGCGCGAGGGACGCACGGTGCTGTATCGCGACGGCCGACGCATCCAGAGCGCGACCCTGGGCGGCACGCCGCTGTCGGTGATCGCCCGTGACTCCCTCTTCTACGATACCTACGTCACGCTGCCGGCCGCGGGTCGGCGCTTCTGGGACGTCTTTCCCGGAGGAAAGGAGTTCCTGATGGCGCGGTCGTCTCCATCGTCCGGCAGCCTCCGCATCCTCCTCAACTGGCGCGAGTCGCTCGGCACCGGCACCTCCCAATCCAGGCCCACTCCCTGAATGTCCACGAACCCGGTTGAACGCTGGCACGCCATCGTGCGTGATCGCAACCCGCGCGGACTTGATGCCCTCCTCGCCGACGAGGTTGTGTTCCACTCCCCCGTGGTGCACCGCCCGCAGCCCGGCAAGGCGATCACCACCGTGTACCTCACGGCGGCGTTTCACGTGTTCTTCAACGAGAGCTTCCGCTACGTGCGCGAGATCACGGGCCCGCGCGATGCTGCGCTCGAGTTCATGGTGACGATCGACGGCATCGAGGTGAACGGCGTGGACATGCTCCGCTGGAACGACGCCGGACAGATCACCGACTTCAAGGTGATGATCCGCCCGATGAAGGGGATCCAGCTCATCCATGCGAGGATGGCGGCGATGCTCGAGGCGATGAAGT
>JANLSF010000802.1:0-6626 GCA_031362285.1 Gemmatimonadota bacterium
GGCCGCGCCCGCGTCGAGCTGAACGTCAGGTTGAGCCGCCACCCCTGCCCGCTCGGGATCTCGTACTGCGCGGGACGGACCGTCCCGCCGATGACCGACCCCCCGGAGAGGGTCGGTTGCATTCCGGGCGCCGACCCGGGGGCGCTCGAGGCCAGGCGCGTGGTGTCGGCGGCCGGCGCCTCCGCCATCCCGAGGAGCCGGCGCACGACCTGCACGATCGGCGACGCCCGGTCGAGCGAGAGGGACGCGCGCACCGACTCGTTGTAGGGCTTGAACAGGGCCGTGTCGCTGAGCACGCTGCCCTGGAAGAGGGACCAGCCCACGCTCACGTCGAAGCCCGGCAGCAGGTCCGACCGGGCGGTCACGTCGAACCGTTCGGTCGTGAGGCCCGCCGTCCACGAGGGCGCCCCCTGGCCGACGACCTCGCGCCGCCGCTTGATCTCCTTGTACTGCTCGAAGTTGTAGCCGAACGAGCTGAACCCGAGCGACAGCACGCGCACCTTGCGGCCCTCGCCCGTGTCGGCGCCACTCCGCAACTTGGCTTCGAGCGACTGCGAGAGGCCGAGCGTCAGCGAGTTCTGCGTGAGCGAGCCGAGGTACGACGGGCGCGTCTTGCCGAGGGCGGCGAGGAACTCGTCGCTCACGGTCGAGGCCGGGGCGTAGTTCCAGCTCAGCGTCGGCTGGATCGCGTGACGGAAGCGGGACACCGGCCCGAACCCGTTGAACAGCCCGAAGAACGACGGCGACACCGAGAGGCCGTACACGAGCTTCTTCGACTGCGCCACCCACGATCCGCCCGTGCGCTCGTTCCGCACGAGGTAGGCCGAGGGGTCCACGTTCTGCAGCGACAGCGACGGGGTCAGCTTCCAGCTCGACCCGAACAACGACGGCAGCGAGAAGCCGAACTGCCAGTCGAGATTGCTCTCGAAGGTGCGGGCGAAGACCCGCAACTGTTTCTTGGTGGTGTCGACCACGTCCACGATCAGGCGCGACTGGGGGTAGTCGAGCGCCCGGTCCGTGAGCGAGGAGCCGAGCTGGAACTGGAACGACCCGATCTTCAGCGGTGACTGCAGGCTCATGCTGGTCGTACGCGTGTTCTGCCGGATGGCGACGGAGTCCAGGGCCCCGGTGCGCGTCACGGAATAGCGCTTCGAGAATTCGCCCGCCTGGTCCAGGTCGACGATCTGCGATGTGGTGAGGTTGAATCCCGGCGTCCACGTCAGCCACGAGGCAATCTCGATGGGGCGCGTGGAGACGTTGAGGCTCGGGAAGGTCCGATCCGTCTGGGGGCGCCCCGGGTACTGCGCCTGCGAGCCGCCGATCGCGATGTTCAGCGGCCCGAGCGTGCGCGTGTAGTTGAGCTGCGACTGGATGCTGCCCACCACCAGGCGCGGGTCGAGCGTCGTGTTGCGCTGCACCGTGGTGTTCGAGACGTAGTTGATGTTCGCGTTGAGCGAGCTCGACTGGCTGAAGTTCTGTTGATGGAAGAAGCGCAGCGCGGTGTTGGTCGAGCCGTCGCCCTGCTGCAGGTAGCTGGCGGACAGTCCCCCGTTGATGAACCGCGTCAGCACCCGGTACCGGTAGTCGGCGCTCAGCCGGCTGAAGCCGAACCCGTTCACCGGCGGCCGCGCCTCGGAGCGCCAGTCGGCCCAGAGTGTCGCGTCCATGTAGTCGTTCATCGCGAAGTAGTAGCCGATGTTCTCGACCGTGCGCTGGTACGTGGACGAATTGCGCAGCAGCTCGCTGAAACCGAGGCGGGGCACGAGCACGCCACTCCGCCGTCCCCGACGCATGTCCTGGAAGATGAACGGCAGCCAGGCCACGGGGACGTCGGCGATGTACAGCACGGCCGGGCGCGCCACCATGAAGCCGCCCGAGACCACCTTCATCTCGCGGGCCGAGAAGTGGAAGTGCGGCGCGCTGTCCTGGCAGCTCGTGATCGTGCCCCCCTGCGCGTAGAACACCGACTGCTTGCGCTCCAGCGAGTCCGTGGCCGTGGTGTCCTCGCGGGAGAGCAGCGCGGCCTGATGGCCGTAGACCACCCAGCTCGTCCCCTTGTTGTCCACCCGCGTCTCGAGACCGCTGGCCACGCCGCGCGACTCGGCGATCGAGTAGCGGAGCCCGCCACCCTTCACCACGAGGTCCTCGTTCGACTGGTCGGGGTCGCGCAGCACCACCGTGTCGCCGCGGGCGTTGACCATCTGCGTGGAGTCGTTGAACACCACGGTGTCGCCCACGAGCAGGGTGCGCAGCCGCAGCACCCCGGCCGGCTTGCCCTTGAGCGTGAGGTCGCGCTTCGTGGCGTCGAACCGCACCTTGTCGCCCTGGTACTTGGTGGCGCTGAACCCCTTCCGCTTGAGCAGCGCCTCGATGATCGAGTCGGTGGGCTCCCACACGATCAGCTCGGCCTTCTTCCCCTTGCCTGTCGAGTCGCGCGCGGATCGCGGCGGCGCCTGGCCCCGCGTCTCCTGCGCGACCGACCCCCCGGGGCGTCGCCCCCCGTCCGGCGCCTGCGCCGCCAGCGGCGCGAACGCCGCGAGCAGGAGGGCCCCCGTCCCCAGCAGGCGGCCGCCCCGCGCGCACGCCGCCCGCGCGAGCTGCGGCGGCGCGATCACGCCGCCGCGCTCTCGGCCATCGCCTGCCGGCGTGCTCGGCGCCGCACCACCAGCCACGAGAGCCAGATGGACACCTCGTACAGGAGGTACAGCGGGACCGCCATCATGGCCGAGGCGTACACGAGGTCGCCGGGCGTGAGCACGGTGGCCGCCACCACGCACCCGACGATGGCGTGCCGCCGGTACTTGCCGAGAAACTGGGGCGTCACGACGCCGAGCGCCGCCAGCGCGAGGATCACGATCGGCAACTCGAAGGCGGCGCCGAACGCGAGCGTCATCGAGATCGCGAACGAGAAGTACTCGCCCGCCGTGATCATCGGCTCGAGCGATTCGCTCTGGAAGCCGAGCAGGAAGTCGAGCGACACCGGGAGCGCGAAGAAGTAGCACATCGACGCGCCCGCGAGAAAGAGGCCGATCGCCCCCGCGAACACCGGCACGACGATCTTCTTCTCGTGCTGGTAGAGCGCCGGCGCGAGGAAGCTCCAGGCCTGCCAGATCATCACCGGCAGCGAGAACACCACGCCGAGGGCGATCGCCGCGTTCAGCACGATCGAGAAGGTGTCGCCCGGGTGCGTGTAGACCAGCTTGCGTCCGTGCAGGTACGGCTTGATCGGCGACTGCAGCAGGCCGATCACGTCGACCTTGACGAGCAGCACGAAGGCGACGAAGACGCCGATCACGAGGGCGAGCACCGTCCAGAGGAGCCGCCAGCGCAGCTCCTCGAGGTGGTCGAGGAAGGGCATCTCCGATTCGGGACGGGCCATGGTTACTTGAGCACCCGGAGGCGGTCGGCGGCCAGCACGGCTTCGTCGGACTGGGGATGGAGCTTCACCACGTCGGCGAGCGCCGCCCTGGCGCCGGCCACGTCGCCACGCCCGAGCAGCACGAGCGCATGCTTGTAGAGCGCCGTGGGCGCCTTGGGCGACTTCGGGGTCGTGCGCAGCACGAGCAGGTACACGGAGTCCGCCGCCGCGGCATCGCCCTCGGCGGCGAACGCTTCGCCCACGTAGAACTGCGCCAGGGGCGCCGCCTCACTGTCGGGGAACCGCGCGAGCAGGTCGCCGAAGCCGGCCCGCGCCGCGCCGGCACTGCCGCGCCGCAGCTGGTCGAGCGAGAGCTGCAGCAACTGGTACGGCCCGGGCGCCGCACCGCGCGCGGTGTCGGCGACGCCGCCACCGGCCGTGCGTTCCTCGAGGTTCGCACGCATCTCCTGGAGGCGGCGCTGGCTCTGCCCCGTGAGTTCCTGGATCTGGATCAGTTGCTGCTGCATGGCGAAGAAGTCGCCCTTGCTGTCCCCCGCCAGCTTCACGATCCCCCGCTGCACGCCGTGGAGCGAGTCGGCGACGCCCTTGAGCGCCGCGAGGGCCACCGCCAGTTGCGCGGCGCGCAGCGAGTCGGCGCGCCGCGACTCGGCGCGCACCACCGCGAGGTCGGCCTGCAGGGCCTTCACGTCGGTCTGCGTCGCCAGGCACCCGGTGAGCGGAAGCGCGCACGCGAGCCCCATGGCCACGCGCCAATGCGCGCGGCCCCACCCGCTCCGGACGGTCCGCAAGGTCACCGCGGGCCCGCGAGGGCCTCGCCGCCGGCGAGGATCTCGAATTCGGCGCGCCGATTCTTCGCCCGCGCGCTGTCTTCCTCACCCGACACGGCCGGACGCTCGCGCCCGAAGCTCACCACCTCGATGCGGCGATCATCAATGCCCCGATCACCGAAGAAGCGCTTGATCGAGGCCGCACGCCGCTGCCCCAGCGCGAGGTTGTACTCGTCCGACCCGCGCTCGTCGGTGTGGCCCTGCACGCGGATGCGGAGCGCCGGGTTCGCCTGCAGGATCAGCAGCTTCGCGTCGAGGGCCGCGCGCGTGTCGTCCCGCAATTCCGCGCGGTCGTAGTCGAAGTAGACGGTGCCGATCAGCGTTGCCCTGAGTTCCGCCGCCGTCTTGCTCGCGAGCATCCGCGCCGCCGCCACCGAATCGTCGCGGGCCTTGACGCGCGCCGCGTCGCGCCGCGCCCGCTCGGCCGCGGTGTCGATCGCCGGCGTGCCCGGGTTGGCCGTCGCACTGGCTGCCGGCGCCGCCGCCACGGGGGCGGCCTCGGGTGCCGGCGCGATCTCCGGTTTCTTGCTGCAGGCGGCGGCGAGGGTCGCGACAAGGAAGCCCACGGCGCGAAGCGTCGTGCGCAGGGGACGATGGGTCGAGGAAGTCGGCATGGAGTTGATCACGCGTGAAAGATGATCGGGTTACGGCGTTGCGGGCAGTCTCGGCGACCACGCCGACAGGCGGGCCCCCCGCTCCCGGGTGAGCTGGCGAACGCGTCCGGACTCGGCATCGACCACCCAGAGCTCCGGGTGCCCGGTGCGATTGGAGGTGAACACGAGGTGCCGCCCGTCGGGGGCCCAGGACGGATCCTCGTTCTTGCCTTCGCTCGTCAGGATGCGCGTCGCCCGGTCCCGGAGCGACAGGACCGCCACCTGAAATTGGCCGTTGATCCGGGTTCCGAAGGCGATCGCCCGGCCGTCACCCGACCAGTCCGGGCCGGATCGATAGCTGTCGTCGTCGAGGCCCAGGTCGGTGAGGGCATCGGTGTTCGTGCCATCGAGGTCCGCCACGTAGAGGTCGGGGCGCCCGGCACGACCGGACGTGAAGGCCACCCGGCGCCCGTCCGGGCTCACGGTCGGCGAGGTGTTGTCGCTCCCCCGCCCCACCGTCACCCGACGCGCGTCACCGCCAGCCACCGGCGCGATCCACAGGTCGGAGCCACTCTCGCGACCATGGGCATACACGATGGCGCTGCCGTCGGCGGAGAACGTCGGCGTGATGTTGAGCCCTTCCGGCGTCGCCACGAGTCCCAGCAGGCGCCCGGAGCCAAGTTCCTTGACCTGGATGCGCGTTCCCGAGTTGGTGAGCGTGCTCCACGTCAGGGCGCCGCCATCGCGTCGCCACGCCGGCGAGAGCGCGCTGCCGTCCGACACCGCCTCTGGAAATGCCCCGTCGCTGTCGACGACCCAGGTCCGTCCGCCCTTCACGAACGCGATGCGCGTCCGGGCAACCCCGGCCGTGCCGGTCAGGATGCGCTCCACCTCGTCAGCCGCTGCATGCACCGCCGCGCGCCACGCCCGCGTGCCGCCAGCCCCCGGCACCGCGACCGAGAGGGTGTCGAGCACCCGCTGCGCCCCCACATCGTGCACCGTCGCGCGCAGTCGCCCGAGCGAGAGCTCCAACTGGACGAGACCGGCGGCCCCGAGCTTGGCCAGCAAGGCGTAGTTGGGCAGCTTCGCCTGCGCCGTGGCCGGGGCGAGGGCGCTGCCGACGATGACCGTCACGCGGTCGCCAAAATCCAGGTCGCGCCCGATCAACGCGCTGGCCGAGTCGCCCATGGGTCCGGTGGCCAGCGCCACCAGCACGCCCGGCTTCACGCCGGGCGCGTAGGTCAACCCGATGCGCACTCCGCCGGGTCCCTGCGCCATCGCGGGGCTCGCGGCGACGATGAGGGAGAGCCCGGCCAGCCATCGCCGCATCAGCGCACCAGCCTCGGGTCAAAGGAGAAAGTCACCGGCAACACGTCATCCGCGAACCCCGATGGCAGGGGCCCGAACGACTTGGAGCGCGCGGCCGCCTCGATTGCGCCCTGGGCCTCCAGGTCGAACGCGTACATCCCCGAGCGCGAGGCGAACCGCACGTTCGTCACGGATCCGTCACGGTGAATCAGGAACGAGACATCGCAGCGCAACGCGCCAGCACTTCGCGGACGAAAGTTCAAGGCGATCTGTCGCACGATGTTCTGCAAATACACCGGAAACGGGAACGCGGTCCCCTCCGTGCGTACCGTGGCGACGTCGGTTCCCTTGTCGCCGGTCGGGCCGCCACCCGCTGGGACGGCGGGCGCTGGCACCTTGGCCGTGGGCGCCTCCGTCACCGGCGCGGGCGCCGCCTTCGCCACCGGCGTCTCGGGCGCCGCCCGCGTCGTTGGCTTCGTCGGTGGGTTGGTAGTTGGGGTGGTAGGTGGGTTCGTCGTT
>JANLSF010000805.1:0-3920 GCA_031362285.1 Gemmatimonadota bacterium
GGCGGCGAACAGCGCGAGCTGCCCGGCGCACCCGCCGGCGTGCCCGACTCGTTCGGGGAGCACGTGGCCCTGATGTTCGACATCCAGGCGCTCGCCTTTGCCGCCGACATCACGCGCGTCTTCTCCTTCAAGATGGGGCGCGACGGGTCGAGCCGGACCTATCCCGAGAGCGGCTCCGACAAGCCGTTCCACCCCGCGTCGCACCATGGCGGCACCCCCAAGGGGGTGAAGGAGTTCCAGCTCATCAACAAGTACCACGTGGCCATGCTCCCCTACTTCCTCGACAAGCTCAAGTCGATGACGGAGGGCGACACGAACCTGCTCGACAAGACGATGATCCTCTACGGCTCGCCGATGGCCGACTCGAACCTCCACAGCCACCGGCGCTGCCCGCTCATCGTGCTCGGCCACGCCAACGGCAAGCTGCCGGGCAACGTGCACCTCAAGGCACCCGACGGCACGCCGATGGCCAACGCCATGCTGAGCATGCTGCACACGCTGGGCGTCAACGACATGGACCGCTTCGGCGACAGCACCGGCGCGCTGGCGCTCACGCACCATGGCTAGCCGCCTGCGCACGCGCGTCGCCACGCTCGGCGCCGCACTGCTGCTGCTCGCGGGCGCGGCCGGCGCCGGCGTCGAGGCGCCCGTGGCCGACGCGGCCATGCGCGGCGATGCCGCCGCCGTGCGCGCCCTCATCCGCTCGGGTGCCGACGTGAACGCGGCGCAGGGCGACGGCATGACCGCGCTCCACTGGGCCGCGCAGCGCAACGACGCCGACCAGGTGCGGATGCTCGTGGCGGCCGGCGCCCGTGTCGAGGCGGTCACGCGCAACGGCAACTACGTCCCCCTTCACCTCGCGGCGCGCGCCGGGGCGGTGGCCAGCACCCGGGCCCTCCTCGACGCCGGTGCCAACGTGAATGTCGGCACGAGCTCGGGCGGCGCCACCGCGCTCCATTTCGCCGCCGGCAACGGCTGGGTGGCCGTGATCGAGGCGCTGCTCGAGAAGGGAGCGCCCGTGGACGCCCGCGACGCGGCCTACCTGCAGACGCCGCTCATGTGGGCGGCCGCCGCGGATCGCGTCGCCGCCGTGCAGCTGCTCGTCAATCGCGGGGCGCAGCTCGCGGCCACGTCGAAGGTGCAGGACATCCCGCTGCTCGAGAAGCAGATCACCGACGGCATCAAGCTGCGCGAGAAGAAGATGGCCGCGGTGCGCGCCGCCGAGCGCCCCGCGCCCAAGCCGCTCTCGCCCAAGGACTCGGCGGTCCGACGCGACTCGCTCGCCAAGGACTCCGTGAGCAAGGCCGCAGTGCGCGACTCGGTGGCCAAGGTGCGCGCCGCGGCGCCCAAGGACTCCACGGTGCAGAAGAAGGGGCCCGTGTTGAGCGACTCCGCCAAGGCCGCCAAGGTCGTGGCCGACTCGATCAAGAACAAGGGGTTCACGTACGGCGAGCTCGTGGGGAACAAGGGGGGACTCTCGGCACTGCACTTCGCGGTCCGGCAGGGCCACCGCGCCACCGTGGAGGCGCTGCTGGCCGCCGGGGCGGACGTGAACCAGCAGAGCGCGGGCGACCACACCAGCCCGCTCCTCATGGCATCCATCAACGGCCAGTACGACCTGGCCATGCTGCTGGTGTCGCACGGGGCCGATCCGCGTCTCGCGTCCGATGCCGGCAACACGCCGCTCTACGCCACGGTCAACACGCAGTGGGCGCCGCGCTCGGACTATCCGCAGCCCACGGCGCAGCTGCAACAGAAGACGTCGCACCTCGTGCTCATGGAGGCGCTCATCGCCAAGGGGGCCAACGTCAACGCGCGGCTCACGAAGCACCTCTGGTTCATGATGTACAACTTCGACATCCTCGGCGTGAACACCGAGGGCGCGACCCCCTTCTGGCGCGCGGCGTACGGCACCGACGTGCCGGCGATGAAGCTGCTGATCGCGCACGGGGCGGACCCGATGATCCCCACCGTCAAGCCGCGTGGCCGCGAACGGTTCGACGACATGCGGCAGCAGACCGACTCGACGCCGGAACGGAACGAGGATCAGGTGGCCAGGGACTCGTCGGGATTGCCGCCGGTCGAGGTGGGTGGCAACGCGGTCTACGCCATCCACGCGGCGTCGGGAGTCGGCTACGGCGACGGGTTCGCGGCCAACTCGCACAATCACGCGCCCGACGGCTGGATGCCGGCCCTCAAGTACCTGGTGGAGGAGCTCGGCGCCGACGTGAACCAGCGCGACCACAACGGGTACACCCCGCTGCACCACGCTGCGGCGCGCGGCGACAACGCGATGCTCGAATACCTGGTGTCGAAGGGCGCCTGCATCACGGTCATGAGCCGGCGGGGCCGCACGGTGGCCGACATGGCCAACGGGCCCGTGCAGCGCATTCCGCCCTTCCTCGAGACGGTGGCGCTGGCCGAGAAGCTGGGGTCCAGGAACCACCACACGTGCCGCAGCTGCTGAGGGGTTAGCTTCGCCGAGGTGTACCGCGCCCGACGTCACCTCGACCCGAGCACCCCCATGAGCGAAACCACCGCGCGCCACTATCGCTGGGACGCGATGCCCAAGGAGCAGGTGACCGACATGATCGACCGTCGGTTCATCACCTGCAACCGCATGATGATCGCCCACGTCTACCTCAAGAAGGGGTGCGTGGTGCCGCGCCACTCCCACGACAACGAGCAGATCACCTACATCCTCGAAGGGGCGCTGAAGTTCTGGATCGGCGACCAGGGAGAACGCGAGGTCATCGTCCGCGCCGGTGAGGTGCTCACCATTCCGTCCAACGTGCCGCACCGCGCCGAGGCGCTCGAGGACACCCTCGACGTGGACATCTTCGACCCGCCGCGGCAGGATTGGATCGACAAGTCGGATGCGTACCTGCGCACCGGCGTCGACGACCTCCTCCGGCAGCGCTGACCCATGGATCTCGGACTGAAGGGCAAGGTGGCGCTGGTCACCGGCGCAAGCTCGGGGCTGGGACACGGCATCGCGCACGAACTGGCGGCGGAGGGAGCCACGGTGGTGATCGCTGCGCGCCGCGCCGACCTGCTGGCGACGGCGGCCCGCGACATCACGGCCGCCACGGGAAGCCGCGTGGTCCCGATCGCCGTGGACCTCGCGAAGCCCGGCGCCGGCGCACAGCTCGTGGCCGACGCCACGGCCGCCTGCGGCCGCGTGGACATCCTGCTCACCAATGGCGGCGGACCCCCCTCGCTTCCCTTCGAGCAGACCACGGCCGAGCAGTGGGACGCGGCCATCCAGCTCAACCTGAAGAGCGCGCTCGACCTCTGCCGCGCCGTGCTCCCCGGCATGAAGGAACGCCGCTGGGGGCGGATCCTCACCCTCACCTCCATCAGCGTCAAGCAGCCGGTGGAGAACCTCGTCCTGTCCAATGCGGTGCGCTCGGCCGTGTCGAGCTTCGCGCGCACGCTGGCCAACGAAGTGGCGCCGTTCAACGTGACGGTGAACAACCTGCTGCCCGGCTACACGAAGACCGAGCGACTTGGCGAGCTGATCAACGCGGTGAGCGCGCGCCGGCAGGTGGAACCGTCGGCCGTGGTGGGCGACTGGGAACGCCAGATCCCCATGGGACGCCTGGGGGAGCCGCGCGAGTTCGCGGCGCTGGCCGCCTTCCTCGCCTCGGATCGCGCGAGCTACATCACCGGACAGTCCGTGGCCGCCGACGGCGGCTGGATCAAGTCGCTGTTCTAGACACGCCGCCGCGCCCTCGAGCGCGCATGGAGCTCCACGCATGGCCCCGATCATCAAGTCCGACTGGATCTGGAAGGACGGCACCTTCATCAAGTGGGACGATGCGCACCTGCACGTGCTCGCCACGGCCGTCCAGTTCGGCACCTCGGTGTTCGAGGGAATCCGCTGCTACGACACGCCGGAAGATCTGCGGACCGTCCGG
>JANLSF010000679.1:0-2627 GCA_031362285.1 Gemmatimonadota bacterium
ATCAAGCAGGAGCGCCATCGACCCCTTGGACCCCGATCCCATGTTCACCTTGAGGCGCGCCGACACGTCGCCAAGGCCGCTGGCAGAACCCTGCACCTGCTTGGTCGCCGAGAGCACGGGGTTGGAGAAGGTGCCGGCGAAGAAGTGCACCGCGAAGTTGTTCCCGAACGGGTCGATGCTGGCGACACTCGTGCCCTGCAGCGACGTCTCGACGAACGGCACTTGCACCGACACGTCCATGAAGTCGGTGAGGCCGTAGGTGAAGAAGAGCGACGTCACCGTGGACTCGAGCTGCAGGTTCAGGTTCACCCGGATGATGTCATTCTCGTAGGCCGGGACCCCGAACTTGTTGCAGTTGTCACCGAGGATCGAGTCGCAGCCCGGGAACTGCGCGTTGGTGATGTTCTCGTGCGTGAACACCAGTCGCAGGTCGCGGAGCGGGATGCCGCGGATCTGGTTGTACGACGTGTGCGTCCGGTTGAATCCGATCGCCGCGCGTCCCTGGCCCAGGGTCTGCGCCCGCTCGGCAAAGATCGGCCCAGGCGACACCGTGGTCGCCACCGGCACGCCGTTCTCGAACCGAAAGGTCGTGCCGCCGCCCGACGAGGTCAGGGGGACGTTGGCGGCTGCGCTGCCGATGAAGTTGGTCACGAAGCCGAGCAGCGATCCGTTGCTCGCCACGGCCGACGGGATGAAGTGGTTCCCGTGCACCTGGATGCCGGTCGGCTGGCCGATGCCACCCGACCCCGGCAGGAACAGCTCCACCTCGGTCGACCCGAAGCGGAACAGGGAGCCGAGCAGGTCGGCGAGCCCCGCGCCGACGGCTCCGCTCGTCCCCGTGCTGGACATCGTGCGACCGCCGCGCGTTTGGCTGTGCAGCGCGGACAGCGGGAGGGTCAGGAGCAGCGCGGCGAGCAGGACCTGTCGAGGCACGCGAACCATCGGGCTTCCTCTCGTCTGGCGGGTCATCCGCACGACACCTCCGCGGGGACCCCGCGCGAGCGCCGTGCCTCGCGTGAAGATGCGGCCCGGGCGCTCGGCGTCAAGCACTCCGACGCAATCGGCGCCGCGCCGTCAGCGCTTGCTGCTCGGCGCGCGACGCCGCCATTCCTTCCAGTGGCGCTCGCACATGATCCACAGGCTCCACGCTTGCGCCAGGATGGCGATGCCGAGGCTGACGATCACGTACAGCACCGGCGCGTGGAAGTGCGCCATGTAGAGCGCGGACGTGAGGAAGATCCCGGCGAGGCCGAAGCTCACCAGCTTGTGCGCGCGCGGCCCCACGCCGGTGATCGTGCGGAAGACCAGGAGGCCGCCGATCTCCGCGCCGAGCCCCACGAGCACGAGGATGGTCACCAGCGCGACGTCGTCAGTCACCGCCTACCCCGACGACCGAGGTCCGAGCGATGAGCGAGCCGGACCCGGCGCGCGCCGCCCGCGACCGGACCGCGAGCCAGACCGGGGCACCCATCAACGCCAGCCCGAGGATCGCCGCCCACCAGAGCCCATGCCGCGCGCACATCGCGATCGGCATCACGCCGTTCAAGGCGTAGAGCACGAGCGGTAGCGACGAGGGCGCCACGGCATCGCGCCACGTCGTGGGCGGAACGAGGGCCAGCATCACGCGCGCCACCAACGATCCGGTGAGGAGCCATCCGATCCAGTTCGAGAGCGGCATGCCGTAGAAGAATCCCGCCTTGAGCCAGAGGGGCACCCCGGCGGGGAAGTCGGCGTAATCCCAGACCCAGTGCACCGGCGACACCGCCGTCATGGCGGGATCCTGCGGCACGTCCCATGCCGTGAGGATCGCGCCGGCCACCAACGCCCAGGTCCAGCGCGTGGCATTGGAGTCGTCGGCGACGAGCAGGCGGCCACAGATCGCGAGCGACCCGTACAGCATGTAGTACCACGAGATCGGGATCGGGAAGGGCACGTGGCCGCCGATCTTGTACCCGAGCATGTCGGTGTAGTGATACGGTCCGAACGGCAGTCCGAGGGTCGTTCCGGCCAGCTCACCGCCGAGCGCCACCAGCGACGCGGCGACGAGCAGCGTCACCGCGCGCGCCGCGCCGATGCGCGGGATCGAGTGGACCAGCGCGGCGATGCAGCCCAGCACCACGTACGCCGGCCCCGTGAATTTCCAGCTCAGCCGGAACACCTCGGCCGTGTACGGACCCTGCAGGAGGCTGGGGAAGTCACCGGCCAGGATCGTGACCATGGCCAGCGTACCGAACAGCACGAGGCTCGCGTGGATGGCCAACACGACCCATGCCGCCCGGTCGCGTCGACCGACGCCGTCGACCTCGAGTCGCCCGGGCGCGCTCATCGAAGCGCGTCCGCCACGATCGCCCGTCCGGGCCGGGCCGCCGGTTCCGGCCCGATCAGGTCGGCGACGGTCTTGCCACTCGAGAGCACCCCCGGGATGCCGGCGCCGGGGTGCGTGCCCGCACCGGCGAAATACAGGTTCGCGATGTCCTCGCTCCGGTTGTGCGGCCGCACCCAGGCACTCTGCGTCAGGGTCGGCTCCACCGAGAAGGCGCTGCCCAGGTGGCTCGTGAGCACGTCACGAAAGTGCAGCGGGTCGATCCGATGTTCGGTCACGATGTGCTGGCGGAGGTTGGGAAGGT
>JANLSF010000915.1:0-5998 GCA_031362285.1 Gemmatimonadota bacterium
GCTCCGTCCTCGGGTATCGACCACGTGGAGCGCATCCTCAAGGGCGTCGCGGCTCAGCTGCGGGAAGCGCGCCGGCACCGTGGGATCCTGCAGCGGCAGCTGCTCGATGCGTCCCGCGCGGTCCCACGTGGCCACCCACGCGCCGCCCCGGCGACAGAAGCCGCAGTCGCCGTCGAGCAGCATGGTCAGCGAGGGGCGCGCCATGTCGGCTACCGGTGGCCGCGCGCCTGCTGCTGCGACAGGCAGTGCAGGGTGCCGAGTCCCCAGACGAGGTCGACCGCGTGAATGCCCACGATGGCGCGATCCGGGAAGAGGCCGGCGAGCGTGTTGAGGGCGTGCCGGTCGTTCGGGTCGTTGAAGGTCGGCACGATCACCATGCCGTTGGCGATGTAGAAGTTCGCGTAGCTCGCCGGGAGGCGTACCCCATCCATCAGCACGGGGCGCGGGTACGGCAGGGTGACCACGCGCATCGTCCCGGCATCGCCGCCCGAGAGCTGCAGCCGCCGCAGGTTGTCGACGCTCGCCGCGTGATTGGCGTCGTCCGGGTCGGGTTCGTAGGCCAGCACCACCGTGTCGACGCTCGTGAAGCGCGCGATGTCGTCGACGTGTCCGTGCGTGTCGTCGCCCACGCACCCGTTGCCCAGCCAGATGACCTCGCGAATCCCGAGCCACTGCGCGAACACCCGCTCGTATCCGGCGCGATCGAGCCCGGGGTTGCGTTCCTGCAGCGTCGCGAGGAGGCACTCCTCGGTGGTGAGCAGTCGCCCGGCGCCGTTCACGTCGATCGCGCCGCCCTCCAGGACCACGCGGCCGTGGCCGTCGGGGCGCGGCGGTTCGTGACGCGGCAGCCCGGTGATGCGGGCCATCGCCTCGCCAACGCCGGCATCGAGGGCGTGGTTCTCGTACTTGGCCCAGCCATTGAACTGCCAGTGGACGAGCGACGGCGCCCCGGCCGCGTCGACCACCGTGGCCGCGCCGGAGTCGCGCAGCCACACCCGGTCGCTCGGCACGAGGTGCAGCCGGAACGTCGACGCGTCCACGCCGTGCGCGGCGAGGTGATGCCGCGCATCCTCCATGACGGGCACGCTGTGGCAACAGATGTCCACGCGCTCGTGCGCGGCGAGCACGCGCACGATCTCGGCGTACACCCACGCGATGGGGGCCAGCTTGCCCGGCCAGTCGGGTTCATGATGCGGCCATCCGATCCAGGTGGACACATGCGGCTCCCACTCGGCGGGCATGCGCAGCCCGGCGGTGGCGGCCGGCGGCATCGCCGGGCCCCGCAGTGCCGCGGGGGGCGTCATCACGCGCGTGCGCTCGCGAGGGTCATCGGCATCCGGCGCTCACGCCAACCAGCGTTCGAGGATCGGCCCATACGCGTCCACGCGCCGGTCGCGCAGGAACGGCCAGTTGCGACGCGTGTCCTCGATCAACGCCGGGTCGCAGGCGGCGATGAGCGTGGTCGGCTCGGTGCCGGCGTCGGCGAGCAAGCGCCCGAACGGGTCGGCGATGAACGAGTGACCGAAGAACTCGAGCCCGTCGGTCCCTGCTTCGGCCTCGAACCCGGCCCGATTGGGCGCGGCCACGAACACGCCGTTGGCGATCGCGTGGGCGCGCTGCGCCGTGCGCCACGCGTCGACCTGCGCCGCGCCGAACGTCGCCTTCTCGGCTGGATGCCAGCCGATGGCGGTGGGATACACCAGCAGCTGCGCGCCCAGCAACGCCGTGATGCGGGCCGCTTCGGGGTACCACTGGTCCCAGCAGATGAGCACGCCGATGGTGGCGTAGCGGGTCTCCCAGACCATGAAGCCGCCGGCCTGCCGCACCGGGCCCGGGCCGCCGGCCGGCTGCGGCATGACCGTGCTCTCGCCGGGGGCGAAGTAGTACTTCTCCTCGAAGAGCGGGTCGTGCGGGATGTGCATCTTGCGGTAGAGCCCGAGCAGCGTGCCGTCGGCGTCGATGACCGCGGCCGAGTTGCGGTAGAGGCCCGGGGCCTGCCGCTCGTAGAACGGCACGATGAGCACGATCGCCAGTTCCTTCGCGAGCGTCCGCAGGCGCGTGATCGTGGCTCCGTCCACCGGCTCGGCGAGGCCCAACCGCGCCTGGTCGATCTTCTTGCAGAAGTACGGCGCGTCGAACAGCTCCTTGAGGCACACGATCTGCGCGCCGCGCGCGTGGGCGTCGCGGATCCGCGCGACGGCGGCATCCACGGTCGCGCCCCGGTCGGGGAGGACGCCGTCCTGGATGCAGGCGACGGTGAAGGGGAGAGAGGCACTCATGCGTGAATCCTAGTCGTCCCGCGTTGAGTGAGCGACCGGCGCGTGCGGTGCGGTGCGGCGCGGTGAGGGTGCGGTTACCACGGAGGCACGGAGCCACGGAGGACCGCGAGGAAGACCGGGACGACGGTCATCTCTCTGGCTCGGCGCGGGCGCGGGTGGCCGCCGCGCGGTGGGAGCAGGGAACAGGATACCGGAATCAGCGGTCAGGCAGTTCTCGCCGTTCTCCGTGCCTCCGTGCCTCGGTGGTGCCAGCAGTATCCGCTCGCCTCGTCGGCACACTCGACAACCGAACGCCCGCTCCCTACCGCGGCTGCACCAACCCCACCACGACATCTCGCACGTTGGTCCCGGAGTGCCCGGTGCGCACCAGCGCCCCGATCGCGTCGAACGCCGGGAACGCATCGTGCATCGCGAGGTCGCGCGCCGGGTCACGGCCCGCGCGCAGGATCGCCGCCCACGTGCCCCCGTCCACGATGGCGCCCGCCGCGTCGGTGGGCCCGTCGCGCCCATCCGTGCCGGCGGCCAGCAGCACGATCCCGTGCGCGTCGGGACCCATGCGGTGCATCGCCTGTGCCGCGGCCAGCGCCAGTTCCTGGCAGCGCCCGCCCGTCCCGTGCGCGCCATCCTCCAGCACCACGGTGGTCTCGCCCCCCCACAGCATGCACGCGTACGGGGCGGGGTCGTTCGCGCGGCGCAGCCCGCTGTCGGCGAACTGCAGCAGGTCCGCCACGAGCTTGGCCCCCGTGCGCGCCGCGCTGTCGAGAATCGGCTCACGCGAGATGTACACCGGTCGCACGCCGAGCTCCGTGGCGCGCGCCGCGGCGGCCTGCAGCGCATGCGCGTTGCCGAGGATCACCTTCTGCGTCACGTGCGCGAAGGCGACGTCGCCGGGCTTGGGGGTCTCGCTGCGGGCATCGGCGATCATCGCATCGAGCGCGCGCCGCACGTTGGCGGGCAGCCGGGCCGCCAGGTCGTTCTCCTCGAGCAACGCCTGCACGTCGGCGGCATAGAGCGGGTCGGGGGAGCACGGCCCTGACGCCACGAACGTCGGGTCGTCGCCATGCACGTCCGACACGACCAGGCACCGCACGGATGCCGGCGCCAGGGCCCGCGCGAGTCGTCCGGCGGCCCAGCGCGAGAACCGCTTGCGGACGCCATTCATCACCATGATGTCGGCGCCGGAGTTGAGCAGCATCACGTTGAGCGCGAGCAGGTCGTCGCCGGTGACGCCATCCACGGGTGCCGCGGCCAGCGAGGAGCCGCCGCCCGAGAGCAGCACCAGCACGTCGTCGCCCGGCTGCACCCGCGCGACGATGCTGCCGATGCGCTCCGCCGCCTTCAGCGACTGCATGCCCGGCAGGGGATGCTCCCCCGTGGCCGTTTCGACGTCGGCGTGCGGCGACCGCTCGGCGTGCGCGCCCACCACCACGCCGCCGGCAATGGTGATCTGCTGGTCGGCGAGCGTGGCGATGGCGGCGGTGGCCATCGTGTGCGCCGCCTTGCCGATCGCCAGCAACCAGAGCCGGCGCTCCGGCGCGTGGGGCGACGCGACGAGGGCCTCGCGCACGGCCACGCCGGGGTCGGCGCCACGCACGGCGGCTCGGTAGATCTCGGTCAGGAGTTCGGCGGCGCTCGGCGGCATGGCGTCGGGCGGGAGTGGAGCGGCGTCGTCCCGGCCGGGACGACGCGTGGGGACGACGGCGTGCGGGCGGCCGTTGTCTCCGGGGCGGCGCTAGTTGCTGCCGCCCTTCATGGACTTCTCCACCGCTTCACCCAGCAGCGTGTACGCTTCCTGCGCCGTGACGCGGAACGGGCGCTGCTCGAAGACGATCTTGCCGTCGGGGCCGACCATGATCAGGTGGCGACTGGCCACCTTGTTCTGCTCGTTCCAGGTCGCGTAGCTCCTGGCCACGGCGCCATCCATGTCCGACACGAGGCGGAACTGGAACCCCTTCTCGGTGGCCCACGCGGCGAGCGTCGTGTCGGCGTCGGCCGAGACGCCCACCAGCACCACCTGCTTCCCGTCCTTGAACAGCGACGCGTACTTGTCGCGGTAGGCCTCCATCTGGATCGTGCACCCCTGCGTGCGCGCCTTGGGATAGAAGGCCAGCACCACCGTCTGCCCCTTGTAGTCCGAGAGCTTGAACGGCTTCGGGGACACGGCGCCCTTCATCTGCACCGGTGCGGTGAAGTCCGGCGCGACCTGCCCCATCATCGAGACCGGGGCGGGCGCGGCGGGCTGCTGCGCCGAGGCGCGGGGAGCGGCGGCGGCCAGGGAGGCGAGGGCGACGATCGACGAGGCGAGACGACGGGACATCTGCGCAACTCCAGGTGGGGGCGATGACGTGATGTACGGCGCAAGCTAATCGACCGGTCCGGGGGCGACCATGCGCAGGGCGCCGCGCAGGCAGTCGACGCGCACCGAGGTGCCGGCGGCGCGTGCCAACTCGCCGTCGACCTGGTACACCGGCGGCGCGCGGAAGTGCAGCGTGGCCGCGCGCATCTCGCGCACCCCGATCTCGGGCTCGCTGCGGTGCGAGCCGCGGAAGGTGTGCGCGAACAGGACCAGGCGACGGAGCGGCGATGCGTCGGCGGTCGTGACCAGGTCCAGGCGGCCGTCGCTCGCGTCGGCCCACGGCGCGATCCTGAACGCGCCCCCGAATCGCCGCCCGTTGGCGACGACGTACGTGAGGTGGCGCCTGAACGGGCCCTCCCCTTCGGCGATCTCCACTCCTTCGTAGCCGAACAACATCGGCAGCGCGACGGCGGCATAGAGCAGCGAGCCGCCGAGCCAGCGGACCGTGCGCACGCGCTCCACCACGCGGGCGTCGAAGCCGAAGCCGAGGCAGTTGAGGAAGTGGCGGTCGTCGAGGCGCCCCACGTCCACGAGGCGCTCCGCGCCGGCGGCCAGCAGGTCGGCGCAGGCGGCATAGTCGTGGGCCGGGAGGTCGAGGGACCGCGCGAAGTCGTTGCCGGTGCCGGCGGCGAGGAGGAGGAGGCGCGGCCGCCGGGCGGCCGTTCGGTCAGCGCTCGCGGACACGATGCCGTGGGCGACGTTCCCCCACGTTCCGTCGCCGCCCAACGCCACAATGGTGCCCGCGCCCTGAGCGGTGGCCTGGGCCGCGAGCCGGACCTCGTCCCCCGGCCCGCTCGTGAAGCGCACGTCCACGGAACCCGCGCGCTCCAGCGCCGCGCGCGCCATGGCGGCAGCTCGGGCACCTCGGCCGCGGCCGGCGGCAGGGTTGGCAATCAGGACGAGTGGGACGGGCGTCACGGCGGAAAGGGTAACGCCATGCGACGCGACAGGCGATTAGCCCGTCTTGCCATCCAGCGTGTGGGATGCCACACTAGCCAAGGCACCCGACCTGTCGCCGTGTCTGGCGCAGCACCATCCGCACACGCTCGTGAGAGCGCGACATGAATTCAGTTCGTTGGCTTCAGGCCCTCAGGGCTGCGCGGTCGATTCCGCTGTGCTCGGTCCGACGAGCGCGGACACGCCACCGCCTGTGGCGGGCCGCCGTCGTCGCCCTCGCCCTCGGCCTCGGGTCGTGTGCCCAGCACGACCTGGTGGCGCCCACCGCCCGCCTCACGCCCGGGCGCGCGCTGGCGGCGGCCATCGAGTGCCGGCTGACGCTGCGCGGGATGCCGAACACGCAGTGCGCCACGATCGCGACCGCGACGGCCGGGTCGCGCGACGCCGCGCGGCGGTCGCTGACGGC
>JANLSF010000941.1:0-6365 GCA_031362285.1 Gemmatimonadota bacterium
CTCGCGCGCCGCTTCCCCGTGGGCGGCGGCCTCTTCAGCAAGCCGTCGCGCGTCATCCATGCGGTCGACGGCGTGTCGTTCGACATTGCGCGCGGCGAGACGCTCGCCTTGGTCGGCGAGTCGGGCTCGGGCAAGACCACCACCGGGCGCATGCTCCTGCACCTCGAGGTCCCCGACGCCGGCTCCGTGGCCATCGACGGAGTCGAGCTCGCCTCGCTCGACCCCCAGGCCAAGCGTGCGCTGCGCCGCCGCATGCAACTCGTCTTCCAGGATCCGTTCGGTTCGCTCAACCCGCGCATGACGATCGGCGACACCGTGCGCGAGGGGCTGCTCATCCACAAGCTCGCCGAGGGCGCCGAAGCCGACCGGCGCATGCGCGCGCTCCTGGACGAGGTCGGGCTGCGCGCCGACTGGGCGGACCGCTACCCGCACGAGTTCTCCGGCGGCCAGCGCCAGCGCGTCGGCATCGCCCGCGCCCTCTCGGTGGGCCCCGACTTCGTGGTGCTCGACGAGCCGGTCTCGGCGCTCGACGTCTCGGTGCAGGCGCAGGTCATCAACCTGCTCATGGACCTGCAGCGGCAGCGCGGCCTCACCTACCTGTTCATCGCCCACGACCTGTCCGTGGTGGAGCACGTGGCCGACCGCGTGGCGGTGATGTATCTCGGGCGCATCGTGGAGCTGGCCACGCGCGACGCGATCTTCGCCGAACCGCTGCATCCGTACACGCAGTCTCTCCGCTCGGCGGTCCCCGTGGCCGACCCCACCGTGCGCGCCCGACGCATCGTGCTGGCGGGGGAGCCACCGTCGCCGGCGACCCCCCCCAGCGGGTGCCCCTTCCACCCGCGCTGCCCGCACCCGGCCAAGGACGCATCGTGCGCGCGCCTCGTGCCGCCCCTCGAGGAAAAGGCGCCGGGCCACCTCGTGGCCTGCCTCAAGCAGCCGCCCTCCTCGATCTCGTGGGAGGCGCAGCGCGCCGCCGGTGGCACGCGCGAGCCGGCGCGCCATCTACCACTGCTCGTGCTCGACCCGCGCACCGCCTGAGTCCCCGGACACCCCCGCCGTGACCACTGCTGCCATCGACGCCACCACCGCCGCGCGCGACGACACGGCCTTCTTCGGCCACCCGCGCGGACTCGGCCTGCTGTTCGTGGCGGAAATGTGGGAGCGCTTCTCGTACTACGGGATGCGCGCCCTCATCGTCCTCTACCTGACCAAGGCGCTCGCCTGGTCCGACGTCGACGCCTTCCGGCTGTACGGCACCTACACGGGGATGGTGTGGCTCACCCCCATGATCGGCGGCTTCCTCGCCGACCGGTACCTCGGCACGCACCGCGCCCTGCTGTTTGGTGGCGCGATCATCGCGCTCGGTCACTTCGTGCTCGCGATTCCCGGCATGACCGCGTTCTATGCGGGGCTCATCCTCGTCGTGCTCGGCACCGGACTGTTCAAGCCGAATGCCTCCACGATGGTCGGCCATCTCTACGCCCCGGGCGACCGCCGCCGCGATGCCGGCTTCACCATCTTCTACATGGGGATCAACCTCGGGGCGACCTTCGCCCCGCTCGTGTGCAGCACGCTGGGCGAGCGCGTGGGCTGGCACTACGGCTTTGCCGCAGCCGGCGTCGGGATGACGCTGGGCCTCATCGCCTACGCGGTCGGCAAGAAGAAGTGGCTCGGCAAAATTGGCGAGACGCCGAATGCGAGTCCGGCCGCGCTCAAGGCGTCGGGCACCGACTCGATGCGCGCCTGGCATGGCGTCGTGGGCGCGCTCGTGGGCGGGGGACTGGGGGTGCTCACCGGCGGCAACGACTGGGCGGCGATCCTCACCGGCACGGTCATTGGCGCGTCGGTCGCGATGGCCATCCTCTCGTCCCGCGGCGAGGAGCTCAAGCGCGTCATCGCCCTCTGTGTCATCGTCTTCTTCGTCGTCTTCTTCTGGGCCGCGTATGAACAGGCCGGCAGCTCGATGACGATCTTCGCCGAGCGACACACCGACCGGATGGTGGGCTCGTTCGAGATCCCCACCGGGTGGTTCCAGACGGTGCAACCGGCGGCCTTGCTCATGCTCGCGCCGGTGATGGCCGCGCTCTGGCAGTACCTCGCGCGGCGCGGCAAGGAACCCAGCACGGCCATGAAGATCGCGTGGGGCCTCGGCGTGATCGGCGTCGCCTTCCTGTTCATGGTGGCGGCGGGGCGGGGCGCCGACCAGGGACTCAAGGTCAGCGCGTTCTTCCTCTGCGCCACCTACACGCTGAGCGAAGTGGGCGAGTTGATGGTCTCACCGGTGGGGCTCTCCTACGTCACCAAGGTGGCGCCGGCGCGACTGGGGGCCCTCATGATGGGGATCTTCTTCCTGTCCAACTCGGCCGCGAACAAGATCGCCGGCATGCTCGCCGAGGTGTCGGCCCGGATGTCGTCGCAGGCGTCCTTCTACTCGATTCCCGTGGCCACCTCGATCGGCGCGGCGCTCCTGCTGCTCGTGCTGGTCCCGACGCTCCGGAAGCTGACGGCGAGCGTCGACGCGTAGCGCTACGGCCAGCTGTAGCGCGACGGGGCGATCGCCCGCGTGCGGCTCCGCTCGAGGTCGGGCGGCTCCTGGAACCCGAACCGGGACGCGTCGCGCACCGTGGTGCCGATGGTCCAGAGCGGCGCGCGATTGTCGCCCGTGACGCGATAGGTGACATCGAGGCGCCAGAGCCGGCGCGATGCCGGTGGTACCGTGCCCAGCAGGCTGAGCCCCAGGGCCACCGCGGGGGATGAGGACGCCCCGTAGGGCGCGTCGCGCGCGCCCATCACGCCCACGTCGAGGAACGGCGCAAACCCCACCGCGGCCACGCCGAAGATCCGCCCGAGGTAGTTGCGGTCCTCGATGCGCAGCGCCAACCGCTCGCCACCGGCCTGCTGCGAATTCACGAAGCCGCGCACGCCGCCGATCTGGTCGCCAAGGGTCAACTGGAAGGGCACGGTCGACCGGTAGCCGCCGGTCCAGGCGCCGCTGGCCACGATCGTGCGGGCCAGCCCGAGTCGCCAGTACGCCGTCACGGTGGTGGCCCACAGGACGCCGTCCCACCGGCCTCCGGCGTCGGCGCGTCGGCCCTGCACGCGGGCATCCGCGCGCAGGAAGTGGAAGGCGTCACCACGGCCGAAGTAGAGGTCGCCCGACAGGAACACGTCGCGCTCGTCGGAGCCAATCTCCGGGAGCCCGCGCGAGGCCACGAGTCCGGCCTGCACGCCGAGGGCCACGTCCTCGGTGCCCTCGAGGACCTCGAAGCCGCTCGTGCGCGTGAACCGCAGGCGCCGCAAGCCGAGGATCAGGTCGATGCGGCGGGCGTCGAGGGTGCCATACCGGCCAAGCACGGCCGTGCTCGTGTCGGGCACCACGCCGGTGCCGCGAATCAGCAACGGCTGCGTGGACGATTGCGCCAGCTCGCGCGAGAGGCCGAAGCCGGCGAGGTACAGCGCGCCCGGCGTGCCGAAGCGGGCCAGGATCCCGACATCGGCATTGATGCGCCGGAGCCCGAGCCACACCGGCTCCGTATCGGGACGGGCGAACGGCAGGTACGCGTCGGTCTGCCCCACGCTCATGCGCCACGCGACGCGCTGGAAGTCCGTGAGGAAGGGCACGCCGACCACGATCCCCCACTCGCCGCCCAGCCGTCGCCTGGCGGCCGTCGCGGTGGTGAAGAGCGGCTCGCCGTTCATCTGGTACGACGAGGCCGTGGCCTGCCACTCGTCGCGATAGGCGCCGCCCGCGGCGAAGCCGCCCACGAGGCGGATGCCGCTGCCGCGGATGTTCGTGTTCCCACCCGAGACGCGGCGCAGGTACGAACTCTTCGACTGCAGCGACACGAGCGCCGTCCACGCGAACTCGTCCACGAGGCTGACGTCGAGGATCACGCCGCCATCGCCGGCGTCCATCGCCTGCACGCGGGCCTGCGCGATGTACGGCTGCGTGCGCAGCAGGCGCTCCGACTCGGCGCGCCGTCGCTCATCGCACCGGTCCCCTTCGCGCAGGAGCAGGAAGGGGACGACGACCTCCGGGCGCGTCGGCGTGTGCACCTGCTTCTGGAGCCGCAGCAGGAGCGGGAATCGCTCGAGCTCGCCTGCCGCGATCGGGTAGCCGGCGTGCACGTCGACGCGGCGAATCGGCTGGCCGACGCAGGCCACCGGCGTGTTGCGCAGTGCCACGGTCGTGGAGTCCCGCGGCACCTTCGCGGAATCGCGGACCACGGGCACGGTGTCCCGCGGCACACGCGTGGTGTCCTGCGCCAGGGCCGGCGCCGCCACCCCGAGCGCCAGCACGAGGTGCGCGGAACGCCGCATGCGGCTTACTGCCCCATGCGACGCTTGAGCTCCGCGAGCCGGGCGTCGGCATCGTGCTCGGCGGCGGCGCGCTTGCTGGAACGCGACATCGAGTCGAGATCGCGCTTCAGGGCGGCGTCCGGCTCGAGCTCGTCGGAGATCGAGGCGGCCATCGGCGCGGCGGGCGCCCCGGTGGCCGCCAGCTTCAGCTGCTGGGTCATCTCCCGCACGTCCCCCTCGGCCAGGCCGAGTTCGTCGGCCTGCACCTGTGCCTTCCGGCGCAGCACGTCGACCCGGTCACGGTGATGCTGCGCGAACCGCTCCGCCACGCTCACCGTTTCGGCATCGCCGATCTGCTCGGCCATGCCCTTGCGGCGCTCCACCGTGGCGAGCTCGGCCTCCTCGGCCTTCAACCGCTGCTGCGACAGCGCGAGGCCCTGCCGCAAGTCGTCGAGCCCCATGCGCGCGTGCACGAGCGCATCCTTCATCGCCGTGACCGCCGCCCGACGGTCGTCGGGGGCGAGGCGGGCCGTGATCAGGTCGCGGAGCGAAGCCTTGAGGTCGTCGAACATGCGGCCACGTGAGGGGGACCCTCAAGTCTACGGACTCGCGCGCCACTGCCGCAACGCGGGCCCGGGCGCGTCAGCTCGCCCGCCGCCAGCGCGACTCGTCCCGCACCTGCCGCATCAGCCGCTCGGGCGTATGCACGTGCGGGAACAGCAGCGTGTCGCTCACCGCATTGAGGGCCACGCGCAGTTGCGGGAAGTGATCGGCGGCGTGCAGGTAGAGGTCCCGCAGCCCGTGCTCGGCCGCCAACCGGTGATCGGCCGCCATCCGGAAGCCGCGGGCGCCGAGCGTGTCGTAGTAGTCGAGGTCGGGGCCCCCCTTCCGCCAGTGCCGGTGCTCGATCCGGTCCGGAAAGCAGCCGGCGAGCCAGAGCGCGAAATTGCCGAGGTGGGCGCGCACGAGGAAGGTCCGGCGCGGATCGCCGTGCTCCGCGTCCTCGAGCAACTGGGTCAGCGTCTCGTAGGTCTCGTCGTCGCCCTCGGCAATCCGCCACGCCCGGCGGCGGAACCCGAACTCCATGAGGAGCGCGGCCACATAGTCGGTGGTGAGTCGATCCTGCTCGCCGTGGGCACGCAGGGCGTGTCGCACGACCACGTAGCAGAAGAGCGGGAGGCTCGCGTTCGCGCCGGCCGGAGTGCGCACCAGCCCCTCGAGGAGGCGCGGATCGTCGAGCAGCGCGTCGATCCCGTCGTCGCGCAGCGTCGCCTCGGCCTCCGTGCGCCGCGCGCCGTCGTGCCGGCTCACGAGGCGCAACACCAGCTGTGCGTCATCCCGGGTGAGCCGGTGCCTCACGTTGGCGACGATCATGGACTTCCTCCTCCCGCTGAAGGTGGACGGTCACACGCGCACGACGCCTATCCTGTGCAAGGGGCGTGCCCCGGAGTATCGGACTCCGGCCGCCGCGCTGCAGTTCCGTCGCCCGGCATGATTGGCACTCACCGGTGTCGAGTGCTGGCGCCACGCGGCAAGGGCGGCGCACCATGCCGGCACGCCGCCCGTCCGTCAGCGCAAGGAACGATCCGTCACTTCAGTCGAGTCGCACGGTTCCCCACGGCGACCCCCACCTGCCAGATCAGCGTCGCCACGCGGGCCATCTTCGCGTACCCGATCTTCTCCGGCGAGTCGCTCACCTTGTGGTAGTCCGCGTGCAAACCCGTCGTGAAGAAGATGATCGGCACCCCCTTCTTCGCGTAGTTGAAGTGGTCGCTGCGGAAGTAGATCCGCTCGGGATGCGTGGGGGAGTCGAAACTGCGGTCGAAGGTGAAGCCCCGTGGCATGGCCGCATTCACCGAGTCCACCACGGCGCCGAGCAGGACGCTCTGGTTCTTCGGTGCCGCCGCCGGACCCACGATGTAGAGCGAGTCGTCGCCGTTGCGGCCGATCATGTCCGCATTGAGCTGGGCCACCACCGAATCGATCGGCACCGTGGGATGCGCGGTGAAGTAGTCGGACCCCAGCAGCCCCTTCTCCTCGGCGGTGTGCCACACGAAGAGCCA
>JANLSF010000682.1:0-4640 GCA_031362285.1 Gemmatimonadota bacterium
GGCCTCGGCGCGCAGCATGGCTGCGCGGGAACGCGCCCTCGAGGTGCGGTGGGACGTGCGGGGTCGCGTCGCCGCGGCCTTCTACGACATCTACCGGACCGAGCGGGGCATCGAGATCGCGATCGGCACGCGACGCTTGATGGAGGACATCGCCGCGACGGCGGAGGCGATGTATCGCGTCGGGGAGTCCGCGCAGGCCGACGTGCTCAAGGCCCGCGTCGAAGTCGCGCGCATGACCGAGGAGATCACGGCGATGCGCGCGATGCGACTCGTGAGCCTGATGCGCCTCGGCGGACTGCTCGACCAGCCAGTCGACTCGCTGACGCCACTCGCCATCCTCCCGGTCTTTCCGGCCACCCTACCCGCGGCCGACTCGCTGGTGCGCAGCGCCGCCTCCTCGCGCCCCATGGTGCGCGCCGGTGCGGCGGACGTCGAGGCGGCGGACGCCGAGTCCCGCCGGGCCGGACGCGAGATCTGGCCCGACCTCGAGGTTGGCGTCCAGTACGCGGAACGCGGGAGTGCGATGGGCACGGACCGGATGGGCAGCCTGATGATCGGTGCATCCATTCCCGTGTTCGCGCGCAGCCGGCAGCTGCGCATGCGCGACGAGGCCGGGGCCATGCGCGCCATGGCCGCGGCCGATCTTGCCGCGATGCGCGCCGAGACGCGGGCGCGCGTTGGCGAGGCGTACGTGGACTGGACGCGGGCGCGCAACCTGTCGAGCCTGTATCGCACGACGATCCTGCCCCAGGCGAGCGCCGCCGTGACGGCATCGCTGGCGGCCTACCGCGTGGGACGGGTGAACCTGATGACGCTGATCGACAACCAGGTCACCGTCAATCGCTACGCGCAGGAACTGGCGGCGCTCGACGCCGCCGAGGGACTGGCCCTGGCCGAGCTGGAGATGCTCCTTGGCCGCCCACTCTATGACCCGGGTTCCGGTCATCTCGTGCCGGGAGGCGACCGCTGATGCGCGAGCCGGAGACGCCGTCACGCGCACCGGATGCTGGCCGCCCCGTGTTCGGCGCGCACGACCCGAGCCGCGCGGCCCGCTGGCGCCGCGCCGGAGCGGGGGTCGCGGTAATCGGCGCTGCCGTGCTGGTTGCGGTTCTCGCGTCGCGAGGCACGGCGCCGCCAGCCGAGCCCGCGGGCCACGCGCATGGCGCCGCGGGCGGAGCGGAGTCGGCCAAGGTGGTCATGCTTGACGCGGAACAGGCACGCCGCATCGGCGTGACGTATGCCGTCGTGGAGCAGAGTCCCCTGCGGCGCGAGGTGCGGGTGGTCGCCCAAGTCGGGTTCGACGAAACGAAGGTTCGCACCGTGACGCTCAAGTTCGACGGCTGGGTTGAGCGACTGTTCGTGGACTTCACGGGCCGGACCGTCCGGGTGGGAGAGCCGCTGCTCTCGACCTATTCGCCGATGTTGCTGGCGGCCGAGCAGGAGCTGGTGCTGGCGGCGAAGCTGGTCCGCGATGTCGCCGGGGCGGACTCCTCCACGCGCTCGGGCGCTGAGGGGCTACGGATAGGGGCGCGCCAGCGCCTGCTCAACTGGGATGTTCCGGCAGCCGAGGTCGCCCGGGTCGAGGAAACCGGCGCGGTGCAACAGGCCATCGTGGTGCGGGCCCCGTTCGCGGGCGCCGTCATCGAGAAGACCGTGCTCGTCGGACAGCGCGTCATGGCCGGTGATCCGCTCTTTCGCATCGCCGACCTGTCGGTGGTGTGGCTGGAGGGAGAGGTCTTCGAACGCGACCTCGCGCTGGTCCGCATCGGCGAGCGCGTGGACGTGGAACTGCCGTCGATGCCGGGGCGGCCGCGCGTCGGGCGCATCGACTTCGTCCAGCCAACGCTCAACACGGACACCCGGACCGTCCGCGTGCGCATCGCGATCGACAACGGAGACGGCGCCCTGAAACCCGGCATGTACGCCACGGCGCGGATTCGCGGCGGTGCCGGTCCCGAGGTGCTGCACGTACCACGCGCGGCCGTGCTCTCCACGGGCACGCGCCACCTCGTCTTCGTGCGGCGCGCCGACGGCATGCTCGAACCGCGCGCGGTCGTGCCGGGAATCGGGACGGACGACCGGGTCGAGATTCGCGAGGGATTGAGGCGAGGCGACACCGTGGTCGCGTCGGCCACCTTTCTCGTGGACGCCGAGTCGAACCTGGGGTCGCTGCTGGGAGGGATGGGCGGGATGCCGGGCATGGACATGACTGCGCCGACCACGACGGGCGGGAAGACCGCGGATGCCCCGACGGCAACGCCGGTGCCGCCGATGGCCGACATGCCCGGCATGGACATGGCTCCCGCATCCGGGAAGACGAAGACGAGTCCGGGGGCAGCACGCCCGGGCGCGGCTCGCCGGACGCCGGGCGCGACCCCCCCGGCTCGCTGAAGCGACCCGCCATGCTGAAGCGCCTCATCGGCTGGTCGGTCGACAACAAGCTCATCGTGATCCTGTTCACGATCGTGGCACTGGGGGCGGGGGTGCTGGCCGTCCGCCGTACCCCGCTCGAAGCGCTCCCGGACCTGAGCGACGTGCAGGTCATCATCCAGACGGACTACAGCGAGCAGGCCCCGCGCATCGTCGAGGATCAGGTCACCTATCCGATCGCCGCGGAAATGCTGAAGGTGCCAGGCTCCCGCGTCGTGCGCGGATACTCGTACTTCGGCGTGTCCTTCGTGTACATCATCTTCGACGACGGCACCGACCTCTACTGGGCGCGCAGCCGCGTGCTCGAATACCTCAATGGCCTGAAGGATCGGCTCCCCGCGTCGGTGTCGCCAGCCCTCGGCCCGGACGCCACCGGACTCGGGTGGGTATTCCAGTATGCGCTCGAGGACACGACGGGCCGGATGAGCCTGGCCGACCTGCGCTCCCTGCAGGACTGGTACCTGCGCTACCAGCAGACGGCCGTGCCAGGGGTGTCGGAAGTGGCCAGCGTCGGCGGGTTCGAGAAGCAGTACCAGGTGGACCTCGATCCCGCGAAGCTGCTGGCGTACCGGATTCCGGTCACGCGCGTGATGCAGGCGATCCAGAACGCGAATGCGGACATCGGCGCGATGGTCATGGAGCTCTCCGAGCGCGAGTACATGGTGCGCGGGCTCGGCTATCTCAAGTCGCTGTCGGATATCGAGAACGTCGTCGTGGAAGCGAGCACGGCCGGAACGCCGATTCGCGTGGCCGAGCTCGGCAAGGTGAGCGTCGGCCCCGCCGTCCGGCGCGGGATCGTGGAACTGGATGGTCGGGGCGACGCCGTCGGGGCCATCGTGATCATGCGATCCGGCCAGAACGCGCTCACGACGATCAAGCGCATCAAGCAGCGGCTCGCGGACATCGCGCCGAGCATCCCGCCCGGGGTGGTGGTCCGTCCCGTGTACGACCGCAGCGACCTGATCGAGCGGGCGATCGAGACGCTGCAGGGCAAGTTGCTCGAGGAGAGCCTGATCGTGGCGTTGGTCTGCATCATCTTCCTCCTGCACGCCCGCTCGGCGGTCGTGGCGATTCTCACGCTGCCGGTGGGCATCCTGATGGCGTTCGTGGCGATGCGCCGGGTGAACGTCGGCGCCGACATCATGTCGCTCGGCGGGATCGCGATCGCGATCGGTGCGATGATCGACGCGGCCATCGTCATGATCGAGAACCTGCACAAGCACCTCGAGCGGGCGGTGGCCGCGAAGGAGCGCGAGCCGGGGGGCGACCCGGCGGCGGCGACCTCCCGCTGGCTCGACACGCGCGTGCTCTCGTCGACGGAACGCTGGCGGGTGGTGGTCGAGGCGGCCCAGGAGGTGGGGCCCGCGCTGTTCTTTTCGCTCCTCATCATCACGGTCTCGTTCCTGCCCGTGTTCGCTCTGGAGGGCCAGGAAGGGCGGCTCTTCCGCCCGCTCGCCTTCACGAAGACGTTCGCGATGGCCGCCGCAAGCCTCCTCTCCGTGACGCTGGTGCCCGTGACGATGGGACTGTTCGTCCGCGGGCGCATCTTTCGCGAGTCGGCGAACCCGGTGAACCGGCTGCTCATCCGCGTCTATCGTCCGCTCATCACCTTCGTGCTGGGGCACCGCTGGCCGGTGATCGCCAGTGCGTTGGTCATGGTGATCCTCACCTGGATCCCGTGGTCGCGTCTCGGCAGCGAGTTCATGCCGCCGCTCGACGAAGGCACGATCCTCTTCATGCCAACGACGCTCCCCGGCGTGAGCGTCGCCCGGGCGCGGGAGATTCTCCGCATCCAGGACGGCCTCCTCAAGACCTTTCCCGAGGTGGACCATGTCTGGGGCAAGGCGGGCCGCGCCAACACGGCGACCGACCCCGCCGGGCTCGACATGTTCGAGACGACGATCACGCTCAAGCCGCGGGAGGCGTGGCGGCCGGGCATGACCTCCGATCGCCTGGTGGCGGAGATGGATTCGGTCGTCCGACTGCCCGGGGTGACGAACGCCTGGACCATGCCGATCAAGGGTCGGATCGACATGCTGGCGACGGGGATTCGCACGCCCGTCGGCATCAAGGTGTTCGGCCCCGACCTGGCGGAGCTGGAGCGGCTCGGGCGCGAGGTGGAGCGTGCGGTGCAGATGGTGCCCGGGACGCGCAGCGCCTTCGCGGAACGTGCCGTCAGCGGGTACTACCTCGACATCGACATTGACCGG
>JANLSF010000010.1:0-3370 GCA_031362285.1 Gemmatimonadota bacterium
CGCCGCGCAGACCATTGGCGCGCGCCGAAAGATCGACGGGAGCTGGCGGATGGCCGGTGAAGTCGCAACGATCGGCACCTTCTCGTTCTTCCCGTCGAAGAACCTCGGTGGCTATGGCGACGGCGGCATGATCGTCACGCAGGACGAAGCGCTCGCCACGCGGCTCAAGCGGCTCCGCGTCCACGGAGGCGCGAAGATGTACTTCCACGACGAGGTCGGGTACAACAGCCGGCTTGATGCCCTGCAGGCGGCCGTCCTGCGCGCGAAGCTGCCGCACCTGGCCAGTTGGAGTGCGGCGCGCCGACGGAACGCGGCGTACTACGACGGCGCCTTCCGCGACGTGGCCGGGATCACCTGCCCGGTCATCGACGCCGCGAACGAGTCGATCTACAACCAGTACACCATCCGCGCCGACCGCCGGGACGCGCTGCAGGTGCACCTGAAGGCGCACGGCATCGGCAACGCGGTCTATTACCCGCTGCCCCTCCACCTGCAGCCCTGCTTCGCGTACCTCGGCTACCGCGCGGGGCAGTGCCCGCACGCGGAGCGGGCGGCGCACGAGGTGCTCTCGCTGCCGGTCTATCCCGAACTCACCGAGGCCCAGTTGGCCGAGGTGGTGTCGGCCGTGCGTGCCTTCTACGGGCGCTAGCGCCCCTCGCCTTCCGGATCATCACATGATTGCAGTCGCCTTGCAGGAGAAGATCACGAGTCGCAAGGCCGTCATCGGCATTGTCGGCCTCGGGTACGTGGGGTTGCCGCTGGCGATGGAGTTCGCCAAGGCGGGATTCGAGGTGATCGGCTTCGACGTGAGCGAGCGGGTGACGGCGCGGCTGATGCGCGGGGAGTCGCACATTCAGGACGTGCCGGGGGCCGACGTCGCCGCAGCCGTGAAGGCCGGCCGGTTCCTGGCGACCACCGACGAGAAGCAACTCAAGCGCTGCGACGCGATCTCGATCGCCGTGCCGACGCCACTCTCCAAGACGCGCGACCCCGACCTGTCGTACGTGATCTCGGCCTCGGAGACGATCGCGCGGAACGCGCACCCGGGGCTCCTGATCGTGCTGGAGAGCACCACGTACCCGGGCACGACGCGGGAACTGATGCAGCCGCGGCTCGAGGCCGTCGGGCTCACGGTGGGGAAGGACGTCTTCCTCGCCTTCAGCCCCGAGCGCGTGGACCCGGGCAACCCCGTCTGGCACACGAAGAACACGCCGAAAGTGGTCGGGGGCATTTCGGCCGCCTGCACCACCCTGGCCACGCTGCTCTACGCCCAGTGCATCGACACCGTGGTGCCGGTGACGTCGACCGAGGCTGCGGAGCTCGTGAAGCTCCTCGAGAACACCTTTCGCGCCGTGAACATCGGGCTCGCGAACGAGATGGCCATCGTCTGCGACAAGCTGGGCGTGGACGTGTGGGAGGTGATCGACGCCGCCGCCACCAAGCCGTTCGGGTACATGAAGTTCACGCCGGGGCCCGGGATCGGCGGGCACTGCATCCCGCTGGACCCGCACTACCTGGCGTGGAAGATGCGGACGCTCAACTACCGGACGCGGTTCATCGACGTGGCGAGCGAGGTCAACTCCGAGATGCCGATGTTCGTCGTCGAGAAGGTCGCCTCCGCCCTCAACACCGGGAAGATGGCGGTCAACGGCAGCCGCATCCTCGTGCTGGGCGTCTCCTACAAGCGCGACATCGACGACATGCGCGAGTCGCCCGCGCTCGACGTGATGCGGCTCCTCGAGGAGCGGGGGGCGACGGTCGAGTACCATGACCCGCACGTCCGGTCGTTCCGCGAGGAGGGGCACGAGCGGAAGAGCGTGCCCCTGACCGACGCGGCGCTCGCCGCCGCCGATGCGGTGGTGATCGTCACCGACCACACGGCGGTGGACTACCAACGCGTCGTCCAGCACGCGACGCTCGTGGTCGACACCCGCAACGCCCTGGCCAAGCTGGCGCCGTCGAAGGCACGGATCGTGTCGCTGTCGCAGCACGACAAGCTGGGCCACGCGGGGGCGGCGTGACCGCGGGCGGGCCCCGGCGTGGCCGAGCCCGGCGCGGGGCGCGCGCGTGAAGGTTGCCGTCGTGGGCACGGGATACGTCGGACTGGTCGTGGGCGCGTGCTTCGCGGAGACGGGCAACGAGGTGAGCTGCGTGGACGTCGACGCCGGCAAGATCGACGGCCTGCGACGCAACGTCATCCCGATCTTCGAGCCCGGCCTGGGCGAGCTCGTGGAGCGCAACCAGCGTGAGGGGCGGCTCGCCTTCTCCACGGAACTCGCGGCCTCCGTGCGTGGGGCGGAAGCGGTGTTCATCGCGGTGGGCACGCCGCCCGATGAGGACGGGTCGGCCGACCTCACGCACGTGCTGGGGGTCGCCCGCGCGGTGGGGCCGCTCCTGCAGCCCGAGGCGGTGGTCGTGACGAAGAGCACGGTGCCGGTGGGCACGTCGGCACACGTGCGGGCCGCGGTTGCCGAGGGCGCACGCGGACCGTTCCATGTGTGCTCGAACCCCGAGTTCCTCAAGGAGGGCGCCGCGGTCGAGGACTCGCTGCGGCCGGATCGCGTCGTCGTCGGCGCCGACACGGCGCGCGCGCGCGAGGTGATGACCGCGTTGTACGCGCCATTCGTGCGGACGGGCAAGCCGATCCTGTTCATGGACATCGCCTCGGCCGAGCTGACGAAGTACGCCGCCAACGCGATGCTCGCCACGCGGATCACGTTCATGAACGAGTTGGCGAACCTGTGCGAGGCGGTGGGGGCGAACGTCGACGCCGTGCGGCGCGGCATCGGCTCCGACGCCCGCATCGGCGGATCGTTCCTGTTCCCGGGGCCTGGATACGGCGGATCGTGTTTCCCGAAGGACGTGCAGGCGCTCGTGCGCCTCGCCGCCGAAGCGGGCCGGCCGCTGCAGGTGGCGGCGGCCGTGCACGAGGCCAACGAGCTCCAGAAGACGCGACTGGCCGCCCTCGCCCGCGAGGCGCTCGGCGGCGAGCTGCGCGGGGCCCGCATCGCCATCTGGGGGCTCGCCTTCAAGGCCCAGACCGACGACATGCGCGAGTCGCCCGCCCTCGCCCTGATCGAGCAGCTCCTCGCCGCGGGGGCCATCGTCGTGGCGCACGACCCGGCGGCGATGCGCGAGGCGGAACGCCGCCTGGGCGCGCGCATCGCGTACGCCGAGAACGCCTACGTCGCGGCGACCGGCGCCGACGCGTTGGTGATCGTGACCGACTGGAACGAGTACCGCCACCCGAATCTCGAGCGCGTCCGCTCGTCGCTCCGGCGGCCGGTCGTCATCGACGGCCGCAACCTCTACGACCCCGTGCGCATGCGCCAGATGGGATTCACCTACCGATCGATCGGGCGGCCTTGAG
>JANLSF010000691.1:0-2141 GCA_031362285.1 Gemmatimonadota bacterium
CATCTCCATCGTCGCCTTGTCGGCCACGTGGTCAATGAGCGGGAGCCAGTGGCGCGCCTTGTCGGGCCAGTTGTCGGAGAAGAAGCCACGATCGCCGTGGCTGTTGGGCTTGATCTGCAGGCCATCGGCGGGAATGCCGGCATAGCGGACCACGAGCTCCACCACGGCCCCGGCGGTTGACGGCGCCGGGAGGGTGATCACCAGCCGGTCGGCAGCGTGGGTGAAGATGAGCGCGCGTCCGCCCATGGTCACGGCGTTCACCACCATGCCGCGTCCCTGCCGTTCCGGCGTGGCATTGGCCAGGTCGAGCTCCACGCGGGTGAGGCCGGCCGCGAGCAGCCGCATGCGCACCGTGGCCTGGCCGTCGATGCGATCGGTGGTGTCGCTCAAGCTGAGGGCAAAGCGGTAGTGCTCGACGTCGAGCGGCTGGCGCGGATAGCCGTCGGGGAGCGAAGCACTCCGCACCGCGGCCACGGTGAGCAACGAGAGGATGCCGAGAATGTGCATGGGGGAATCCTACTGCCGGCACTGGGCGTTGGGATCACCCTTGGGCGCATCGAGCGCCGGGCGACCATCGCGCGTGGCCAGCGCCCACACCGCGTCGTGCACGAAGGTGGCCGCGCGGGCCAGCACGTCGTAGTCGATGTACTGCGACTCGTCGGTGACCTGGTGGTAGTCCATGTGCTCGCCGCGCGAGATGGCCATGGCCGGAATGCCATAGCGCGCGTAGCTGTAGTGATCGGCGCGGCAGTAGTACTGCAACGGGTGACCGGGCTGGTCGAAGGTGAGGTTGAAGACGAACGGCACGGGCTGCTTCGCGTTGGCCGCTTCCACCACGTCGCCGAACTCCTTCGACAGGCGCCGCATCCCGATGACTTCGAGGTAGCCGGGACCCCCGTCGGGGAGGTCCACGGTGCTGCCGCGCCCGATCATGTCCATGTCGATCTCGCCGATGATCGAGTCGCGGTTCACGGTGGGATGGTCGGTGAACCAGCGCGAGCCGAGGAGCCCGAACTCTTCCGCGGTGTGCGACACGAACAGGATGGAGCGGCGCGGCTTGGGGCCGACCACCATGCGCTCCGCGATCTCGAGCAGGGCCACGCTGCCGCTGCCGTCGTCGTCGGCGCCGTTGCGGATGGAGTCACGACGCACGGGATGGACCTTCCGCGCCGAGTCGATCATGCCCTTGATGCGCGTCCACTCGGCGGCGGTGGGTTCGCGCTCCGGTGTGTCGGCACCGAGTTGGCGGATGACGGTGTTGAAGGCGCGCAGTGAATCGGAGTCCACGGGGTTGCGGTCGAAGCCCACGTGGTCGCTGTGCGACGATACGGAGACGAACTGCTCGCGCCGCGCCGGGTCGGTGCCACGGAGGATGGCGATCGCGTTGCGCGCGGGGAACGCAAGCGGGAAGACGCCCACGCGCGCGTCGCCCGCGAACGAGGTGCCCACCGTGCCGCTCGCGAGTGAACGGAGCGGACGCCCAAAGATCTCCTCGCCCAGGGCCCGCGTCCCCATGAGCAGGGGCGGGATCGCGTCCGTCCAGGTGGTGTCGGTGACGAGGTTCCCCGAGAGAAACGCCGCCTGCTGATCGCCACCGGGCGATTCGTACTCGGCCACGAGGATGGCGGCCGCGGTCGCGAAGTTCGGCGACCGGAGCGCGGCCCCGAGCGGCACGCCGCGCGTGGCCTGCGTGCGCTCGGCGGGAGGGGTGGTGCTCAGCACGACGACCTTGCCGCGCGCGGTTTCGGCGTCAATCCAGGTGGTCGCCTCGGAGATGCGGCCGCCATACACCACCGGCACTCCGCCTATGCGTCGCGCCCGCGCATTGGTGGGGAGGGGCGCGAAGTCGTAGCCCAGGCGCAAGGTGTGCACGCCCAAGCGGAGCGTGTCGGCGCGGCTGGCGGTTCGCCGGAAGAAGGGGACCGTCTGGAAGTAGGAGCCGTTCTCACCGGCGGGCTCGAGTCCCAGCCGCTTGAACTCGGCGGCCATGTAGGCGCTCGCCTTGAAGTTGCCTTCGAGGCCCGGCTCGCGCCCCATCATGGAGTCGTGCGCGAAGGCGGTGAGGCGTGCGCGCAGGTCCGTGGCGGTGATGGGGGTGCTGGTGGACGCGCGCTGAGCCGGCAGGGCCGACGCGGCGACGA
>JANLSF010000063.1:0-4211 GCA_031362285.1 Gemmatimonadota bacterium
CGCCTATGCCATCATCGAGACGGGCGACGGCATCCCGTGGAAGGGGGAAGACACCGAGAGCGGGCAGCTCTGGCGCACCGATGACGGCGCCGCCACCTGGACCCTCGTGAGCCGCGACCGCAACGCGATGGGGCGCGCGCACTACTACTCGCGCATCGCGGTGAGCACGGCCGACGAGGACGAGTTGTACTTCCTCACGGCGTCGTACTCCAAGTCGATCGACGGGGGGCGCACGATCGTGGTGCAGCAGGGACCGGAAGCGCCCGGGGGCGACCACCACGACATCTGGATCGACCCCACCAACGCCAACCGGATGATCGTCGCCCACGACCAGGGCCTCTCGATCACCATCAACCGCGGCAAGAGCTGGTTCCGCCAGCGCCTCAAGAACGCGCAGATCTACCATGTGACCGTGGACAACCAGATCCCGTACAACGTCTACGGCAACAAGCAGGACGAACCCACCTACCGCGGTCCGAGCAACAGTCGCACGCTCGGCTTCGGGCGGAGCAGCGGCATTTCGCGCGGCATGTGGCACTCGGTGGGCGGCGGCGAGAGCGGCTGGGCCACCCCCGATCCGGTGGACAACAACGTCATCTGGTCCACCGCGTCGGGCTCCGGCATGGTGGGCGGCATCATCGTGCGGTTCGAGGAGGACAAGCGGCAGTTCCGCAACGTGGAGGTGTGGCCGCAGCAGTCCAACGGCCCGGCGAGCAGCGTGAAGTACCGCTTCGTGTGGGACGCCCCCTTCCTGATCTCCCCGCACGACCACAACACGCTCTACACCGGCAGCCAGCACGTGCACCGCTCCACCGACGGCGGGCAGAGCTGGCAGGTGATCAGCCCCGACCTCACGCAGAACGACCGGAGCAAGATGGGACCCTCCGGTGGCCTCACCGGCGACAACATCGGCGTGGAGTATGCGGGGGTGGTGTACGGCATCGCCGAGTCGCCGCTGCAGAAGGGAGTGATCTGGGTGGGCACCAATGACGGCTACGTGCAGTTGACCCGCGACAACGGCGCCACGTGGACCAACCTCACGAAGAACGTGCCGGGAATCCCGGTATGGGGCTCGGTGCGGTCCATTGCGGCGTCGAAGTGGGATGCGGCCACGGCATACATCACCGTGGACGCGCATCAGGAGAACATCCGCGATCCGTTCGTCTACCGCACCACCGACTTCGGCAAGACGTGGAAGCTGATCGTGTCCGGGATCCCGAAGAGCAACGTGTCGTACGCCAAGGTGATCATCGAGGACCCGGTGCGCCGCAACATGCTCTACGTCGGCACCGAGAACGCCATCTACCTCTCGTACGACGCCGGCGACACGTGGCTTCCGCTGCAGAACGACCTGCCGCAGGCGCCGGTCTCGGGGATCCAGGTGCAGCAGCACTTCAACGACCTCGTGATCTCCACCTACGGGCGCGGCTTCTTCATCCTCGACGACATCGGGCCGCTCCAGCAGCTCACCCCCGAGATCGCGAACGCGCCGGCGCACCTGTTCACGCCGCGCGCCGCCTACCGGTTCCGCCCGATCACGTCGCCGTCGACGATGTACGACGACCCCACCACGGGCGAGGACCCCGAGTACGGCGCGCAGATCACGTATCACCTCAAGGCGCCGGCCGCCAAGGCACCGACGCTCGCGATCGTCGACGCCACCGGCCGCGTGGTCCGGACGCTCGACGGCACCAACAAGGCCGGATTCAACCGGGTGAGCTGGGACCTGCGCGACACCCCCAGCTCCGAACTGCGCCTGCTCACGAGCCCCATGTACGCGCCGCACATCGTCGCGGGCCCCACCGGCCGCTCATCGGGCACCCAGCAGGTGGCGATCCTCATGCCGCCGGGCAGCTACACGGTGAAGCTCACGGTGGACGGCAAGGAGTTCACGCAGCCGCTGGTGGTCCGCAAGGACCCCAACTCGTCGGGCACCGAGGCCGAGATCGCCGAGCAGGTGAAGGCGATCGAGGCGATCCGGCGCGACATCGAGGAGGGGAACGTCGGCGTGCGGCGCGCGGAGAACGTGCGTGTGCAGCTGGAAGCGCTGATCCGCGTGGCCGGTGACGCCGACGTCACCACGACGGCCAAGGCGATCGATGCCAAGGTGCAGGAGGTCGAGATGACCCTCGTGGACCTCCGGCAGACAGGCGGCGGACAGGACGGCGTGCGGTTCGGCTCCAAGCTGCTCTCGAAACTCGGCTACCTCGCCAACGGGGTGTCGGTGTCCGACTTCCGCCCCACGAACCAGCATGCCGAAGTGCAGCAGATCCTGAACGTCGAGGTGACCGAGCAGTTGCGCGCCCTCGACCAGTTGCTGAGCAGGGAGCTCACCCCGTTCAACGAGCAGTTGAAGGCCAAGGGGTTGCCGACGATCCTGGACCGGACCAAGCCGGTGCGCGTGGTGCCGTAGCGCGGCAACGGCGCGGGCCGCTCAGGCCCTGTTCGATGCTGAAGGCGCCCGTCCGCGAGCTAGCGGGCGGGCGCCTTCATGTTCGCGCACGGATCGGTGCGTGACGCCGCCGGTACGAAGACCGCGATGTCGTACAACGCACGCGATGGCAGCGACGGGAGCGTGTTCCCCGCGCCCAGTTCCACGAACCCGACCACCAGCAGCTTCGCCGAGGGCACCGCAACGCGCAGCAACCGCGGCACCGCGATGTCGGCGCGCACGTGGCCGTTGCCGGCCAGCAGCCACGGTTGACCCCCCGAACGCCCCGCCAGCAGCGCCTCGGCCATGGCCGCATCGCGGGCCACCTGGGCATCGCGCATCCCGGGCACCATGGCGGCCGGCAACTGCCCGCAGTGCCCCGCCACGAGGTCGGCGTCGAGGACGGCGCGCGCCGCGCTGTCCATCGGGGCGGCGTCGGTGAGCAGCCGCAACTCGGCCGGCGCCGCACCGCCTCCCTTCCGCACGACGTCGCGCAGCGCCTCGCGGCTCAGGTTGGTGCCGCGCAGCTCGGCTGCATTGTCGAGTGCGGCGTCGACCAGGGCCGCGTGCAGCGGCCACTGCCACCCCTTCCGGTCGAAGCCGTTCTGGTCGAGCCAGGCTTCCTTGGCCACGCCGTCGGCCGGGCGGACGATCGGCGCCGCCGTGCGCGCGAAGTGCTCGAACACGGCGGAGACGCGCTTGGCCGGCTGCGCCCGCAGCAGCGCCGCGCGCGCGCGATGGATCGCGGCGTTGTCGTGCTGCTCGCCCAGGAGCACGATGTCGGCACTGGCCATGCGGCGCATGAGCTCGGCCGACGGGATGCGCGTCCCCGTGCGGAGGTCCACGATCACCGTCGTGTCGGCGAAGACGACGGGGGCCGGGGTGGTGGTGCCGGCGGTGGCGCCGCCGCAGGCGGCGACGAGCACGGTCACCAGGGCCACGAGTCGAGCACGGAGGTTCAGCATGATGGGAATGTAGCCATTCCCGTGAGCCGTTCGCGCCTCGCGTGCGACCGTTCCGGCCGTACATTTGCGACCAGACCCTCGCATGGAGATCGACCCGGGTGTTCCTCTCCTCTCCCAAGTCCGAGACCGCCTACGACGTGATCGTCGTGGGCTCCGGTGCCGGCGGCGGCATGGCCGCCTACCAACTCGCCGTTTCCGGGCTCAAGGTGCTCGTGCTCGAGGCGGGCCGCCACTACGACCCCGTGCGCGAGACGCCGATGTTCAACCTTCCGCGCGAAGCGCCGCTGCGGGGCGGCGGCAGCAAGGAGAAGCCGTTCGGCTTCTACGACGCCACGGTGGACGGCGGCTGGGAGGTCCCCGGCGAGCCATACACCAAGGCGCCGGGCACCGACTTCCTCTGGTGGCGCGCCCGCATGCTCGGCGGGCGCACGAACCACTGGGGACGCATCTCGCTTCGCATGGGCGCGTACGACTTCAAGCCGAAGACACGCGACGGTCTCGGCGCCGACTGGCCGCTGACGTACGAGGAGCTCGCGCCGTACTACGACAAGACCGAGATGCTGGTCGGCGTCTTTGGTGGCGACGACGAACTGGAGAACACGCCGCGCTCCTCGCCCGGCGTGCTGCAGCCTCCGCCCGCGCCACGCGCCACCGAGTTGCTGACGAAGAAGCACGCGGCGACGATCGGCGTGCCGGTGATCCCGATCCACCTCGCGATCATGACTGAGCGACAGGACCACACGGTGCTGCCCCGGAAGCTCCACCCCGAAAACCCGCTCGCCCAGCGCGTGCTGGCGCAATCGATGCGCTCGCGC
>JANLSF010000067.1:0-5834 GCA_031362285.1 Gemmatimonadota bacterium
ACCAGGACGCGCCCTGCTGATCCACCAGGGAGATCACCGGCACCGAGAGATCAGCGCGCACCGGCGTGCCCGGCGGCACCATCCGCCACTCCGACGCGCGCGTGGACGCCTGTGCCACGCGTACGCCCACGGCTCCCAGCCCAGCCGCGAGCGTGACGACGACGGCGACTCCCGCGGCCGCCCAACGCCAGTCGCGTCGAACCGTGCGCAGGTCGCGTTTCAGTGCCGCGCCCCACGCGGCGAACAAGATGCCGAGCATCCCGATCGGCTCCCCGATGAGCAGGATCCAACCGCTCGTGCCCGGCAAGCCGCCCCGCTCCGACCCGAAGCAGGCCGAGCGGGTGCGGGCGAGCCATTCCGGTTCCACGGCGCCGGCCGGCCAGAGCGCGAGCGCCCACCACCCCACCGTGATCATCACGATCACGAGGAGGGCCATGAGCGCCGCGCCAGGCCGACCGGTCCGTGCGTTCACGATCCGATCTTCCAGAGGAACGACAACAGCTTCCAGTTGGTGAAGTAGTACGTGATGAAGGCCACGAAGAAGACGCCGACGAGCACGACGGTGCCCGGCGTCGGTCCCATCCAGCCACGCGCCGGCGAATGCAGCTCCTCGTTCAGCTCATCCACGTTGGCGGGGAAGACGGGCGGGTTGGTGAGCCCCTGCGGAATGCCGGCGATTTCCGGGCCGCGGGGGAACTCGGTGACCTTCTCGCCGAAGAACACCGACTTGACGGCGATCAGGATGAAGGCGAGCGCCCCCGTCACGGCGAGGATGCCGCCGATCCCCATGAGGGCCAGGAAGAGGTCGACCACGGGGTTGAACTGGACGTCGAACGCCGCCGAGGAGAACGAGATGTCCCAATGCCGGCGCGGGACGCCGAAGCTGCCCGCGAACGTCATCCCCATCTCGACCATCAGCATGCCGATGGCGAACAGGTACGGCTGGATCTTGGCCACCTTCCAGAAGGCGACCTTCCGCTGGAAGATGAGGGGCAGCAGGTAGTACGTGGCGCCCATGAAGGCCATCGCCGTGCCGCTCACCACGGTGGCATGGAAGTGCCCCGGGATGCGCAGCGTGTTGTGGGCGAGGATGTTGATCTGCTCGGTGCCGATGGTCACGCCGGTGATGCCGCCGAAGAAGCCGAACACCACCACCGACAGCACGAGCGCGCTGAAGCCCGGGTCGCCCCAGGGGGCGCGGCGGAGCCAGCCGAACCATCCGTCGGTGTAGCCGCGGAGCCGCATGCCGAGCTCCATGCCGGCCGGCACGGTGAAGCCGTGAACCATGGAGGCGAGCACCGCCATGTACATGAAGTACGAGGTGTTCACGATCTTCCAGGCGGGACCGAAGCCCGGGTCCACCAGCAAGTGGTGCGCCGACGCCATGGAGATGAACAGGATGTAGAGCACGAACGCCGAGCGACTCACCTTCTCGTTGAGCACGACGGCGCCCACGGTCAGCCCGCCGAGCATGTACCAGATGGCGACCATCGCGGCGACGTTGATCTGCTGCGACGAGTGGCCGAGGGCCCACCAGAGGAGGCGGTACACTTCGGGGTCGACCGACGGGATGAGCCCCACCGACCAGAGGAAGGTCGGGATGTAGACGAGGGCGCCATGCAGCAGGGTGACCACGGCGATGATGGCGGCGGTGGTGGCGCCATAGACCACGAGGGGCTGCGAGCCCACGTACGTCTTCTCGCGCTTGGCAATCACCAGCGTGGCGAAGTACTGCCCCACCACGCACAGCCCGCCCACGGCAAAGAGGATGATGCCGAGATAGTAGAGCGGGTCGGCCTTGAGCGGCGGATACGAGGTGAAGAGCACGTCGGCCTTGCCGCTGAACTGCATCCAGAGGATCATCAGCGACCCGACGACCATCAATCCCCAGTTGAACAGGCCGAAGCGGGGTGCGGCGGGGCGCGAGTTGAGCAGCACCGTGCCGGCGAACCAGAGCACGGCCATCTCGAAGTAGATGATGAAGAAGAGCAGCATGTTCATGCCGTGCACGCCGAGCAGTCGGTAGTACCAGGTGGCCGGCAGGAGGTGCACGGCCTGCCAGCGCGTGAGCACGAGCAGGAGGGCGGCGCTGGCGCCGATGAGCAGCGCCACCACGGCCACCACGGCGTTGAGCTTGATGAGCAGCTCGGCCTTGGAGTGGATCAGGCGACCGGTGGCGGGACAGGTGCGGAACGTTCCGCTGTCGAGCGCGGAGGTGGTGCGCATGGGAAGGGCGGCGGCGGTCATGGGTGGTCTCCCTGGCGGATCAGCGCGGCGCCGTTGTCGGCCACCGGCTTGCCGGCTTCGTCGACGACGATCACGCGGCCCACCATGGTGTGGTGGCCGATGCCGCAGAACTCGTTGCAGATGATGCGGAAGTCGCCGGACGCGGTGGGGGTCACGCGGAGGCCGTAGTCATAGCCCGGCACGACCTGGAAGTTGACATTGATGGGGAAGAGCGAGAAGCCGTGGTTGACGTCGAGCGAGGAGAGGTGGAGCATGTACTCCTTGCCGCGCTCGAGCTTGAGTATCGGGTACCATTGAAAGGTCAGCGCCGTCACGTAGACGTCCGAGCCTGGCGGCGGGGCGACGATCGGCAGCCCCTTGTCCTCACCCACCTTGTACTGGTTGGCGAACGCCATCGTGCGGGCGTAGAACGCCTTGGGATCGACGCGGCGACGAACGCCGGAGGGATTCTGTCCGCCTTTCCAGTGCCAGAGCGGCATCATGGCAAAGAGGATCATGCACCACACGAAGGCCACCGCCACCCAGATCTTCTCGGCGCGATGGGCGGGCTTCCACCAGATCCCGGGGACCGGATCGAGCCCGGTGTGCACCTTGGTCAGCATCGGAGCCTCGTTACGGTAGGGTGGCGGTGGGCATGGTGAGGATCTCCCACATGCCCCAGCCGGTGAAAACGCCGAACATGATCAGGAGCGAGACAGTGAGGAGCAGGAAGACATTGTCGAACAGCCGTTGCCCGAGCGGAGGGCGCTCTTCCGGCGCATCCGGCGGGGTGGGGTCAGGCGACATGAGACAGCCTCGGAGGGAGGGGGAGGGGGTTCGTTCTGGACAATATCATGTCGATATGATAATATCAGCGCAAGACCCATGTCCCTGACAGCCCTCGAACGACCCGCCCGGCGCTTCATCGCCGCCATCGACGCCGGGGCCACGCGCTTGTACGGGTGGGCGTGGAACCCGTTCCACCAGATGGGGACGGTGGCCGTGCTGATGCTCCTCGTGCTCATCGGCACGGGGCTCTATCTGCTGCTCTTCTACAGACTTGGGGAACCCGCCGAATCGGTGGCACGGATCGCGGCCGACCTCTGGTTCGGGGCCTGGGTGCGCACGCTGCACCGGTACGCGACCGACCTGTTCGTGGTCGCGGCCCTTCTGCACGCCGTCCGCCTGTTTGCCCAGGCCCGGAGCTGGGGGCCACGCACGCTGGCCTGGCTGAGCGGGCTGTTCACCCTGTTCGTGGGACTGCTGTGCGCGTGGACGGGGTTCGTGATGGCGTGGGACAGCTTCGGGGCGCGCCTCGCGATTGAAGGCGCTCGGCTGCTCGATGTCCTCCCCCTCTTTTCAGAACCGTTGGGACGAATCTTCTCGGGCGACGGGCCGATCCCGAGCGCCTTCTTCTTCGTCAACCTGTTCCTGCACATCGTGGTGCCGCTGGGGATCGGGGCCGGGCTCTGGTTGCACGTGTCCAAGGTGGAGCGGCCGGTGTTGCTCCCGCCGCGCGCCATGCGCTGGGCCATGCTGGGCGCACTCGTGTTGGCGTCGGTGGCGCTCCCGGCCGCGCTCGGTACCGCCGTCAATCCGTATGCGCTCCCCGCCGAGACGCCGCTCGACTTGTTCACGGCTTGGTGGCTGCCGCTCTCGGAGCGGGTGCCGGCGCTGGTGACGTGGGGCGTGGTGCTCGGCGTCTCGCTGTTCGTGGTGCTCGTGCCGTGGCTCACGCAACGGCCGCGCGAAGGGAGCTGGAGCGTGAGCAAGGTGGACCCGCGGCTCTGCACCGGGTGCAACCAGTGCCCGCAGGATTGTCCATGGGGAGCGATCACGATGGTCAAGCGCGACGACGACCGACCGACGCTCGTGGCGCTGGTGGATCCGTCGCTCTGCGTGAGCTGCGGGATCTGCGCGGGGTCGTGCGCGCCCATGGGAGTGGGCCCAGCGGGTCACTCGGGGCGCGACCAGTTGCTCAAGCTCCGGAGCACCGTGCTGCCGGCCAGGGCGTCGCAGACCGTGGCCGTGTGCTGCGAGCAGGCGCCGGCCGCACACAAGGCAGCGTTGCGCTCACGCGGTGCGCACGTGCACACCGTGCCGTGCGTGGGGAACCTGCACTCGTCGGCCACCGAACTGTTCGTGCGCTCCGGCGCGCCGGGAGTGATCGTGTTCGGCTGTCCGCCGCGCGACTGCGTGGGGCGCGAGGGGCCCAAGTGGCTGCACGAGCGGATGTTCAACGACCGTGAGGCGGAGCTGCAGCCGAGGGTGCCACGCGAGCGAGTGGAAATTGCGACGAGTGCGCCGGGCGACCTGGCGGGGACGCTGGCGGCGTACGATGCGTTTGCCGCGCGCGTGGCGACGTTGAGTGCGCCGAAGACTGAGGACAGCGCCGAGGTGGAGGTGGAGTGCACGCCGGTGCCGTTCGAGGAGGCGACCACGTGAGCCGCTCGCCCGGGTTCGCGCGCGTCGCGGTCGCGGTAGTCACCACCGGCGTGGCGCTGTTCGCGCTCTCCTGGGCCTCGGCGGCGCCGGTGCCGTGGCATGTGGACGGCGGCGCTCGGCTCCGGCTGTCGTGGAGCGCGCGACCGGAGCGGATCGAGACGTGCCGCACGCGATCGGCCGAGGAGCTCGCGAAGATGCCCGAGCACATGCGGCAGCGGACCGAGTGCGAGGGGCACGCGGCGTCGTACACGTTGCGCGTGTTCGTGGACAGCACGCTGGTAGGGGAGTCGCCAGTGCTGAGCGCGGGGCTCCGGCACGATCGGCCGATCTACCTGCTGCGCGAGTATCCCGTTCCGGCGGGAGCGCACCGGGTACGGGTGACGTTCGTGCGGCGCGAGACGACCGATGACGACGCGGCGGCCTACGCGCCGGCGGCGGAGCGTGGTGCGGACACGGGGCTCTACGCGGGGCGCGCCGCGCGCGAGGCGTCGGAGCACGAGCGGCGGGCGCGCGCAGCGGTACCGGCGCAGATGGCGCTCGACACGGTGATGACGTTCGCGCCCAGGAGCGTGGCGCTGGTGACGTTCAACGCGCTGGCGCGGCGCCTGGAGGTGCGGGGAGCGGGGAAGGGGCGTCCGGAGTAGAGGCTGCGCTCAGAGGCACTTGAGCAGTTGGATTGGCGCGTCGCGGCGTAGGGTGAATGGCCCGAGCGTGTCGGGGCCTGCAGTGACGCGCAGCGTCAGCGTCGCGCCATCCAGGCGACCGGTGTAGACCGCCGGCACCGAGTCGGGCACCTCGCCGACGCGGATGGGGCCACCATGCTCGCGCACGTGCACGCCGGCGACCGCGAACCGGCCATCGGCGTCGAGCCGGATGGGCGCCTCGAGGCCGCCGTGGGCGCAGTCGTACTCCGTGCTGCCGCTGCGGTCACCCACGGTGAGCGACGCGTGGGGGCCGTTCCAGTTGCCGAGGATCACGGTGCCGTCGAGCGAGGTCGCCGAAGTGTCGGGGCATCCGGCCAACACGAGCAGCGCCACGGTCGTCCAGCCCTTGATGCAGAAGTTGCGCATGACGAGTTCCTCCCGACTGCCTTACCCGCCGGATCGCGGGAGTGTCACCACGGCGCGAGCGCGTCCACGCGCGCTGACGTGCCGGCCCGTGCC
>JANLSF010000069.1:0-8646 GCA_031362285.1 Gemmatimonadota bacterium
CCGACCAGGCGCTCGCGGCGGCCTACGCCGACACGCCGCACCCGCGACTGCTGGAACACTTCGCCGCCGCGCGGCGGGTGCTCAACGGGTGGGTTCCGGCGCCGTAGCGGTCCGGCGTCAGGGCACTGGCGCCGACAGCCCGCCGCTCTTGAGGTAGTCGATCGCGAGATTCGCCATCGATCGCACGCCGGTGGGGAGCGCGGCCTCGTCGGCGAAGAAGAGCGGCGAGTGGTTCGCGGGCTGCGTCTTCGGGTCGGCGCCCTTGGGCGAGACGCCGAGCATGTAGAAGAGCCCCGGGATCTCCTTGGTGAACTCGGGGAAGTCCTCGGACCCCGTGATCGGGTTGACGACGCGGAAGCCGCCCTCGCCCGCGGTGCGCTGCAGCGACGGCGTCATCTTCTCGAACAGCTTCGCGTCGTTGGTCGTGATGAGCCCGTCGGTGCTGATCGTCACCGTCGCCGTGGCACCGGCCGAGTGGGCGATGTCCTCGGCCGTGCGCTTCACGCGGGCGTGGATCTCGCGGCGCATCACCGGGTCGAAGGTGCGGATGGTGCCCACCATCATGACGCTGTCGGGGATGATGTTGCCCCGGTTGCCGCCGTGGATGCTGCCGACGGTGATCACGGCCGGCGCGGTGGTGACGTCGATCTGCCGGCTGGCGACCGTCTGCAGGCCGAGCACGACTTGCGCGGCAACGACGATCGGGTCCACCCCCGACCACGGCGCGGAGCCATGCGTCTGCCGCCCCTTGATCTTGATGGTCAGCTCGTCGGCGGCGGCCATGAACCCGCCCGACCGCGTGCTCAGCGCTCCCAGCGGACCGGGAAACACGTGCAGGCCGAAGATGGCCGAGGGACGCGGATTGGCGAGGGCCCCGTCGGCGATCATCGCCTGCGCACCGCCGAGCCCTTCCTCCGCCGGCTGGAAGAGGAACTTCACCGTGCCCGGAATGCGCGCCTTCATCCCGGCGAGCACCTCGGCCACCCCCATGAGGATGGCCACGTGGTTGTCGTGCCCGCACGCGTGCATCACCCCGACTTCCTGCCCGTTGAACTGCGTGCGGACCGTGCTCTTGAACGGCAGGTCCACCTGCTCGGTCACGGGGAGGCCGTCCATGTCGGCGCGGAGCGCGACTACCGGCCCCGGCTTCCCACCGCGGAGGATGGCCATGACGCCGGTCTTGCCGACGGGCGCGGACACTTCGAGCCCGAGCGAACGCAGGTGCTTCTCCACGAGCGCGGCGGTCCGAGTCTCCTGGAACGACAACTCGGGGTGTTCGTGGATGTCGCGGCGCCAGGCGATCACCTTCGGCATCACCTGTTCGAGGCGCGTCTCGATCTCCTTCGCGAGCGGATCGGCGGCGGGCCTTGATTGGGCGCCCAGGGGCAGCGCGACGAGGGTGCAGGCGACGGCAACGAGGCGGCGCAGGGACACGAGAGCTCCGGTTCGTGGGGAAGAGACGGAAACTGTCGGGCCGCGGGCGAAGACGCCAGCCGCTCACGCCGGCCGCAGCACCCCGAACGCGTACAGTTTTTCGATGAGCGCCGGCTCCACCTCGGCATCGAGCGCAGCCTCCGCAGCAGCGACCGCGTCGGCCGTGGGCCGGCCGTCGAAGAAGCCGAGCAGGCTCACGACGTCCGCGGACAGCATCAGGGGGTCCGACGGCAGGTAGCCCTCGGCGCGCCACCCCCCGTCGGACTGCGGGAACACCTTCAGCGAGCCGACGATGAGCGGGTCGGGCACTCCCGGCTCGAGTACCTCGGCGTGGGCGGTCCGGAGCAGCGACGCGTGGAGCGCGAGTTCGCTGCCGCCGATGGCCTCGACGGCAGGCCACTCCAGCGCGGCCACGAGGCGGGCCGCCTCGAGGTAGAACGCTTCCTCGCGCCCGAGCCACGGCCCCCAGAGCCGCTCGCGCACCGCCGGATCGTCGCGCTCGTCCACCTGGGCGGCGGTGAGCCGGACCGGCTCGTTCGTTGGCTCCGGAAAGAGCGCGGCGAGCGCCGGTGCCCCGATGTCGAGCGTCACCACGACGTGGCGCGCGACGGCGAGTTCGAGTTGGTACATCAGGTCGTAGAACCGGCGCCAGAACGTCTGGCCATGCTTCCCCTGCTCGTGCTTGCAGAACCAGGTCGAGCAGGTGGCCTCGCGATGTCGCCAGATGCCACAGCGCCCGTCGTCGAGGTGGTGCGGGCACCGCATGGACTGTGTCCGGCCAAAGCCGTCGCGGCCGGCGACGTACAGCAGCGTGTAGCGCGGGTTCCGGCCGAGCCCGAGGGGGGTGACGGCGCCACCGGCCGCCATGCGGGCCAGGACGCTCCGGCGTCCGTCGGCCCCGTCGGGCGAGTCGTCGGCCAGCACGCCGCCGGCGAGGAAGTTCCACACCGAGGGGAGGTAGGTACAGCACTTGGTCAGGTCGTCGAACCAGACGAGGCCCTGCTCCGGCCGGTCCGGCTCGCCGCGGCTGCACATCACGCAGCTGTCACAGGTGGCCTGTCGCTCCGCCGGCGGGGGCGCCACCAGCAGGTGGCGCGCCCAACGCTCCTGCACCGTCGGCAGCGAGCTCGTCCACGCCCTCGGGGGTCGCATGACGAGAACGTACGGTCGACACCGCGACAGCGCGAGGCGGCGCTCCTGGCGTGACCCCGCTCACGCCCACGACGAAGCATCCATCATTGCGTGGCGCGGCGCTGAATGACATAATCGGTCGTCGTCTGGACATGCTGTTGATTCCATGAGGGCATGGCCCATCGCCGTCCGCGCGGCGGGCCGATCCCCTCACGTCGCAAGACAGGAGACACCATGGCACCGGCCAAGAAGGGAACGAGCAAGGGCGCCGCGAGCGCGAAGAAAAAGCTAAGCCCCAAGAACGCCTCGCAAGTGAAGGGCGGCGCGAGAGCTGCGGACAAGTGGGCGCGATAGCGGGCATCTCCGCTGGACGCGCCCTCGGCTGAGCCGCCACGTTCGCGTCGCTCGCCAGCGCAGCAGAGCGCAGGCGCGCCTGGGCGAACGCAACATGCCGACTCACCCCCCAACCAAGCAGGTCAGGAGACAACATGGCACCGGCCAAGAAGGACACCAGCAAGGGCGCAGCGAGCGCGAAGAAGAAGCTCACGCCCAAGAACGCCTCGCAGGTGAAGGGCGGCTCAGGGGATTTCCATATCAAGGCCACGAAGAAGTAGCGCGGAACGCCGCGGGCCGTAGGCCGATCCGCTCTCCTCGCCGATCGGCCTGCGGACACGCCGCCTCCGCCATCCCCGCCGAGCGCCCGGCGGACCACGCCCACCGGAAGTTGTAGCCGCCAGATGGGCCGAGTGCGTCGAGCACTTCAGCGCGCACGGTCGGCCCGGCCTGAGACCGGCTCCTCATGGCCGGCGTGTTGACCTCCGCCAGCGCGAGCCCGCCCTCCGTGTCCTCGGCCTTCTTCAAGCCCCGGTCGCCGCTCCACGGCAACTCGCCGCGCGGCGCCCCTGCGCTGCGAACAGCCTGCGTGCATCTTTCGCCGAGGCGCCCCACCCACCCGCATCACGCCCATGCCCCTTCCGACCTTTCGCTGTGCCCTGATCGGCGAGACATCCCTGCTGGTGCGGTGCGCGGAGCTCCTCGTCGAGCGTGGTCACGAGATCGCGGCGATCGTCGCCGACAGCCCGCGGGAGCAGCAGTGGGCCCGTGAGCGCGGCCTCCGCCTCGTGCCCACTCCCGCCGATCTCGCCGCCGCAATCGGGGACGAGCCGGTGGACTGGATCTTCAGCATCGTCAACTATCGGGTGTTGCCGGCCGCCGTCGTCGGGCTCGCGCGCCACGGAGCGATCAACTTCCACGATGCGCCGCTGCCGCGCTACGCGGGCATGCACGCCACCTCGTGGGCGCTGCTCGCGGGCGAGCGGGTGCACGGCATCAGCTGGCACCGCATCACCGACGAGATCGATGCCGGCGACGTGCTGGCGCAGCGCGCGGTCCCCGTTGATCCGGACGACACCGCGATCGCCCTCAACACCAAGTGCTCCGAGGCGGCGTATGCCGCGTTCGGCGAGTTGGTGGACGGCCTCGCGCTCGGAACCGTCACGCCGCGCCCGCAGGAACTGAGCCGCCGCACCTACTTCGGCCGTGATCGCGTCCCGCCAGGCGCGGGGCTCCTCGACTGGACGCAGCCGGCGCTCGAGGTGACCCGCGTGGTGCGCGCTCTCGATTTCGGCCCCACGCCCAACACGCTTGGGCCAGCGCGGATCCTGCTTGGTGAGGCCGCCCTGGTTTGCGACGCGGCCGAGGTCGTGCCAGGGCCGGAGGCCCCGCCCGGCACCGTGCTCGAGGCGAGTGCGCACCACCTCGTGGTCGCGTGCGGCGACGGTGCCGTGGCGCTCCGGGCGCTCCGCACGCGCGACGGCGTGCCGGTGACCGCCGCGCAACTCGTGGCGGCAGGCGCGCTGGCCGCGGGCGCCCGCCTCCCGCTGATTGCCAGCGAGGCGCGCGCGCGCGCCGAGGCAGCCTGCGCGCAGGCCGCACCGCACGAGCGGTTCTGGGCGCGTCGGGCCAACACACTGCTGAGCGTCGCCTTCCCGTTCTGGCGCGCGAGGCACGGCCTCGCGGGCCCAAGCTGGGAGACGGCGTCGCTGCCGGTTCCCGAGAGCATCGCCGCGCTGGCCGACGCCGCCGGCGTGGACCGCGCGACCGCCGTGCTGACGCTGGTCGCCGCGTACCTCACGCGCCTCATGGGCGAAACCGCCTGTCACGTGGCGTATTCAACGGACGCGACGCGCGCGGCGGCGGCAAACGCCCTCGGACTCCTCGCGCGAACCGTGCCGCTGCGACTGGAGATTGCCCCCGGGGACTCGTTCGCCAGCGCCGCGCGGCGGCTCGCGAGCGAACTCGCCCTCGTGCAGCGGCACGGCACCTTCGCGGTGGACGTGGTCGCGCGCCGCATGGTCCGCGCGAGCGTGCCGCCGCTTCAGGTTGGCGTGAGCATCGGGGGCCGCGACGGCGGCGCGCTGCCCGCGTCGATCACGATCGCGCTGGATGCCGACGGCGAGCACCTGAGCCTCGTCCGTGATCCCGCGCACCTCGCCGACGACGATGCCACGCGCATCCTCGCGCACCTGCGCACGCTGTTCGAGGACGCCGGCACCGATCCCACCCGTCCGATCGATGCGCTGGAGCTGCTGCCCGCCTCGGAGCGACAGCTGCTCCTCGAGACGTGGGCTGGTGTGCGCGTGCCGAGCAGCGACGACACGCTGGTGCACGTGTTCGACGAACAGGTGTCGCGCACTCCCGACCTCCCTGCGCTGGAGGATGAACGGACCACGCTGACGTATGCCGAACTGGCCTCGGCTTCGAGCGCGCTCGCCCGCCGCTTGCTCGATCATGGGGTGGGCCCGGGCGTGCGCGTTGGCATCGTGGCCGAACGGTCGGTGGAGATGGTCGTCGCGATACAGGCCGTGCTGCGGGCCGGGGGCTGCTACGTCCCACTGGACCCGGAGTACCCTGCGGCTCGGCTTCGCTTCATGTTGGACGACGCGGATGTCCGCGTGCTCCTCGCGACCGCGTCGGTGGCCCCGACCCTCCCGGCACTGGACGCGCCCGTACTACTGCTGGCCGGCGCCGCCGAAGCGCGCCACGTCGGCCCGCAGCTACCGATGCCCGACGCCGATGACCCGGCGTACATGATCTACACCTCGGGGTCCACCGGGCGACCGAAGGGCGCTGTGAACGCGCACCGCGGCATCGTGGCGCATCTGCGGTGGATGCAGCGCGAATATGCACTGACCGCGACTGACGCGGTGCTGCAGAAGACGCCGTTCGCCTTTGACCTCTCGCTCTGGGAGCTGCTCTGGCCGTTCCTGACGGGCGCACGCCTCGTGATGGCCCGGCCAGGCGGTCATGGGGACTCCCGATACCTTGCGGACGTGATCGCCGCCCGCGGCGTCACCGTGTGTGCGTTCGTGCCGACCATGCTGCGCGCGATGGTCGAGTCAGGCATGGCGAGGCGATGCGGGGGACTTCGCGACGTGCTCGCCATTGGGGAGGCGCTTCCTCCCGATCTCGTGGCCGCCTTCCACGGGGAGCTTCCCGGCACGCGACTGCACAATCTCTATGGCCCCACCGAGTGCGCCGTCGCTGTGAGCTACTGGCCCTGTCCGCCGAGCCCCGTGGCGCTCGACGTGGTGCCAATCGGGCGCCCGATCGCCAACACGCGGTTCTACGTGCTCGACGCCCAGGGCCGCCCCTGCCCGATCGGCGTGAGCGGCGAGCTGTGCCTCGCGGGCGTCCAGGTGGGCCTCGGCTACCACGGACGCCCCGAACTCACCGCCGAGCGGTTCGTCCCCGATCCCTTCGCGCCCGCGGACGAGGTCGCGCCCCGGATGTACAAGACCGGCGACCTCGCCCGGTGGCGCGCCGAAGGCACGGTGGAGTACCTCGGGCGCCTCGACTTCCAGGTCAAGCTGCGCGGTTTCCGGATCGAGCTCGGCGAGATCGAGGCCGTGCTGCGCGAGCACGCGGCGGTGCAGGATGCGGTGGTGGTCGCGCGCGAGCTGCAGCCGGGCAACCTGGTGCTCGTCGGCTACGTGCAGCCGACGACGGGCAGCACGATTGACGCCGCCGCGCTGCGCGCCTTCGTGGGCACCCGCCTGCCCGACTACATGGTGCCGACCACGGTCATGGCGCTGGACGCGCTGCCGCTCACCCCCACCGGCAAGGTGGATCGCACGGCGCTTCCCGACCCGGAGCTCCGCAGCACCGGCGCCGAGGCGGTGGCGCCGCGCGATGAGGTCGAGGCGCGCATCCTGCACATCTGGGCCCAGCTCCTCGGCACCCCGAACATCGGCGTCACCGACCGGTTCAACGACGTCGGCGGGCACTCCCTCGCCGCCGTCCGGCTCTTCACGCGCATGGCGCGCGAGTTCGGGCGCGAGTTCCAGCTCCTCACCATTCTCAAGCACGACACGGTGGAGAAGCTGGCGGCGCTCGTGCGCGGCCCCGCCGACGCCGAGACGTGGCACTGCATCGTGCCGCTGAACGATGGCGGCGCGGGCCAGCCGGTGTTCTGCCTGCCGCCGCAGTCCGGGCGGCTGCTGCTGTACCAGCACCTGGCCAAGGAGCTCACCGGTCGCCACCCCTTCCTGGGCGTGCAGGGGTACGGCAACTGGGGCACGCAACAGCCGATGGCCACCGTGGAGGCGGCCGCCGCGTACTACGCCGACGAGATCGTGGCGGCGCAACCTGCGGGGCCGTACGCCCTCTACGGCATCTCCTTGGGCGGCTGGCTGGCGCTCGAGGTGGCCCGGCTGCTCCGCGAGCGCGGCCACACGGTGAACTTCGTCGCCATGCACGACAGCACCGGCCCCGACTATCCGCGTCTCTCGCTCGCCGGGCGCGTGGTGAAGTTCGCCCGCGAGCACGGCGGCATCTCGTTCGTCCGGTTGCGCCGCATCTTCCGCGTGGCGCCACTCGACCGGCTGGCCGTGCGCGCCGTCGCACGCGTCGTCCGCGACGTGCTGCTCAAGGCGCGCGAGGAGGCCTCGTGGTGGGCGTCGAACACGTACCGCGACTTCCTCGTCTGGCGCTACGAGTCCCGGCCGGTGCCGCCGGGCGTGGTGCTCCCCGACAACGGGACGCGCCTCTGTCTCGCCGGGCGACGGCTGCGCGCCCTGTACCGCCCGGCTTTCTACGACGGCCACCTGACGCTGTTCCGGGCGGCCATTCAGCCCTATGGAGCGCACGAGAATCCGACCAACGGGTGGGCGCCGGTGGTTGGGTCAATCGAGATCGTGCCCGCGCCCGGGGGCCACACCGGCGCGTTCTTCCGCCCCGAGGTGGTGGCCTACGCCGCCACGTTTGCCGAGTGCCTCGCGCGCCATGTGGACCCGACGCAGCCGATACCGACGGTCCGAGTGCGCTAGCGAGGCCCTGAGACCGCCTTCAGCGCGAGCCATCCGCGGCCAACCCCGCCGCGCCGATCCCCGCCGCGCGCCCGGTGGCCCACGCCCACAGGAAGTTGTAGCCCCCGATCGGCCCGAAGGCGTCGAGCGCCTCGCCACAGACGAAAAGGCCGCGATGGCGCCGGCTCTCCATCGTGCGCGGATTCACCTCCTCGAGCGCGAGCCCGCCCCCGGTGACTTCGGCCTTCTTGTAGCCCTCGTCGCCGCTCCACGGCAGTTCGCCGCGCACGAGCACGTCGAGCAGTCGCAGGCGTTCGTCTCGACGCAGCTCCGCCAACGTGCGCGTCGCGTCCACCCTCGCCTGCGCCAGCAGCACCGCCGCCAGCCGGTCCGGGAGTTCCGCCCGCAGCGCTCCCTGCACCGTGCGTGCGCCACTGGGCGCCAGCGCCGCCGTCCACTCCGCGTCGCCCCACGACGTCCACTGCACCTGCACCCGCGCCGATCGCGAGCGGACGGCGACGTGCGACACGTCGAGCACCGCGGGCCCGCTGTACCCCTGGTGCGTGAACAGCATCCCGCCCGTCGCCTGCGCGCGACGTGCCTCGCTGCGCGCCGAGAGCGTCGCCGAGAGTGACACTCCCGCGAGCGCGCTGAAGGGGGAGTGGTCGGCCGTCAGCGGCGTGAGCGCCGCGTAGGTCTCGCGCATCGTGTGCCCCAGCGCCGCGAGCACGTGCAGCCCGGTGCCGTCGCTCCCCGTGTTCGGCACCGAGAGCCC
>JANLSF010000138.1:0-8682 GCA_031362285.1 Gemmatimonadota bacterium
TGGACCACCGATAGCTGGGGCAACCTGATCTAGCGCGTCGGCTCGGGCTCGCCACGCCGCGTGGTCGCGTGCGCCATGGACTTCTCGGCGTACGTGGTGTCGCAAGTGACGGAGCAGGGCTACCTGCGCCTCCGCCGCACCGGGACTCCCAGCCACCCGCTGTGGGACCAGTCGCAGGAAGCACAGCGCATGACGGTGTTCACGGCCGCCGCCCGGGTGCCGGGCGTGGTGGCCGTGTACAAAGGCCACTTCGCTCGGCAGCACCGCGGCGACACCGCCATCGTGGGCGTGGACCAGCTGTGGGTGGATGTGGGCGCATCATCGCGTGCCGACGTGGAGCGACTGGGCGTCCGGCTGCTCGACGCGGTCTCGCCCGACCGGCCACAGTGGAGCTTCGGCGCCTTCGCCACGGGGCCCGCGGCCGGCGCGCGCGCCGGATGTGCCGCCGTCGAGGCGGCGTCGCGCCAGACGCCGAGCACGGGGGAGACCACCTTCATCCTCTCCACGCAGCGGATCTTCGGGTGGGTGGGGCTGTCGGCGGCACTCGCGCGATTGGGGCGCGTCGATGCGCTCGCGATCGCCGACGAGGGACAGGGCGTGCGGGCCACGTCGCGCATCGCCCGCGACAAGCTGCCCAATCGACTGCGCGCCCTCGGCGAGCGCGTGACAGCTGAGTCGGTGGAGCTGTTCGCACCCGCCGTGTTGTGGGCCGGCTCCACGGTGGAAACGGTGGACTCGAGCGAAGTGCGCGCGCTCACCGACTGGGTGGGCACCATGGCGGGCGTGGCACGATCGCCGCAGCACATCGCGCTCACGCTGGACACGACCCGGCATCTCGCCCCGCGCACCGACGGCCACCGCGCCCTCGAGGAGCGGTTCATGCAGCTCGCCGACCTCCCGGCCGTGGCGGGGCACGAGTCGCGCGTGCGCGACGCGGTGCTGGCGGCGCTGCCCACGTGGGCCCGGCGCCTCGCGCAGGTGGACACCGCCGGCAACGTGATCGTGGCCGCCGGTACGGGGCGCGACACGATCGCGATCCTCGCCCACATGGACGAGGTGGGCTTCGAGGTGGAGCGCATCCTGCCGACGGGGCGCGTGATGCTGCGAGCGCGCGGCGGCGCCGTGATGCAGTCGTGGGAGGGGGTGCCGGCGATGCTGCACTTCGACTCCGAGGGCACTGGCGCGACGCCGCCGTCGCTGCGTGGGGTGTTCGTGCCGCGCGACTCGGCGCGCACGCGGGTGCCGAGCGCGCTCACGGTTTGGTTCGGCATCGACTCGGCCACGCTCGTCGCGCGCGGGGTGCGGCCCGGGCTGCAGGTGACCGCGTACAAGCGCGCCGAGCGGCTCGCGGGGACGCGCATCACCGGACGGGCGAGCGACGACCGCACGGGGAGCACGGCCCTGCTCGCTGCGATCAACGCCCTTGACCCGGTGCGCCTCCAGCGCACGGTGTTCTTCGTGTGGACGGTGCGCGAGGAGGGCGGGCTGTTCGGGGCGCGCGCCTTCGGCAACACGTACGGGAAGTCGCTGCGGCGTGTCTATTCGGTGGACACCTTCGTGTCGAGCGACACGCCGCTCGAGTCGCCCCACTTCGCCTTCGCGCCGCTAGGCGCGGGGGCCGTGGTGCGCGGGCTCGACGACGGGAGCCTGCCGCCGCGGGCGGAGCGGGAGCGGGTGCTGGCGATCGCGCGCGCGCAGAAGATCCCGGTGCAACTGGGAACGACGCAGGGTGGCACCGATGGCGGGGCGATCTCGCCGTGGGGGCCACCGAACGTGGGGCTCAGCTGGCCGGGGCGGTACTCGCATGGGCCGGCCGAGGTGCTCGACCTGCGCGACGTGTCGGCACTGGCGCGACTCATTCAGGCGGTGGCGCTGGCGCGGTGACGCGGTCGCGCGCGGGGCCTGTCAGGCAAACCGAGTTGCGAGGCCGTGCAGCGCATCCCATCTTCGAAGCCCCGGACCGGAATCCCCATGGTTGGTGAACTGAACGCGAAGGAAATCGAGTTCCTGCTGCGTGCGGAGTGGGTGGCCCGGCTGGGGCTGCACCACGAGGGCCAGACGTACGTGGTCCCGATCCACTACGTCTTCGACGGGTCGGCGATCTACGGGCGCACCAACGAAGGCACGAAGCTGGCGATGATGCGGGCCAATCCGGCCGTCTGCGTGGAGGTGGACCACGTGGACGACCCCTCGAACTGGCAGAGCGTGATGGCGTGGGGCTCGTTCGCGGAGCTGCACGGCCACGCGGCCTCGACGGCCACGAAGGCGCTGCTCGCGCGGATCGGGCCCCTCATGCGGGGGGGCACGCACGCGCCAGCGCACTGGCGGCCCATGGAGGCGGAGCAGGACCAGTCCATGGTGCCGGCGGTGGTCTACCGCGTGGTGCTCGAGCGGGCGACGGGACGGTACGAGCGGCGCTGAGCGCAGTTGGCGCCGCAGGGCGCGAACCGCCCTACGGCTTCTTCGCCAGCGACTTGAAGTACTCGCTCACCATGTCGCGGTACTGGGGCGGCACGTTGTCGTTCCCCCCCAGCGCCGGCCCGCCGGTCTCGGCGGCCCCCAGCTTGCGGCGCAGCGCGAACTCGAACGCCTTCACGTTCTCCACCGCGCCGGCTCGCATCTGCTCGAGCGCGGCGGGGTTGCCGAGGATCTTTGCCCCGTCGAGTGCGCCCAGGCGATTGATGGCCTGATCGAGATCGCGCGTGTCGGCGCCCGTGCCCGCGAGCGAGCGACGCAGCGCCTCGGCCGCGTCGCGTTGCGCGCGAAGTTCCCGCGTGAGCTGGCGGGCTTCCTCGGCGCTGAAGCTGCCGGGGCCCGCGCCAACCCCACCGGGGCCGCCCTGTCCAGCACCACCGGGCATGCCGCCGCGACCACCACCGCCACCGGGAGTGGAGTTGGGTGCGCCGGCCTGGGCCGACTGTCCGCGACCGCCGCCTTGTCCTTGGCCCTGTCCTGGTTCGCCTGGCTTGCCCTGACCTTCGGCCTGGCCCTGCTGCCCTTGCTGTCCTCCGCCCTGGGCGCGCTCGCGCAGCCGGTCATCCAGCGATGACAGCCCACGTACGAGCTCGCGCGCCTGTGCCAGCGCGCGCGCGCTGCGCTGCGATGAGTCGCGTCCCGTCGTCGCAGCGCCTGCGGCCGCGCCCACCCCACGCACCACGCTGTCGAGGTCCTGCTGGATCGACTGCTCCAAATTCTTCGCGTACTCGCTCGCGCCGGTCCGCATCACCTGGCGCGAATAGCGGATCTTGTCCCCCACGCGCGTGTCGCGAATGGCCGACGCGGCCGACTGCGCCTCGCGCGCCGCCCGCGGGTTGGTGCGGCGGTTCTCGCGGGCCAGCCGGTCCAGTTCGCTCGCGAGCGCCTGCACCCGCGCCTCCATCCCCTGCTTCCGTTCGTCGAGGCGGCGCTGCCGCTCGGCGCGAGTCTCCGCCGCCGCGCCGGGCGCGCCCAACTGCTCCACGTCGCGCTGCACCTCGCGCTGCTCCTCGGCGAGCGCGCGGGCGCGCTTCGTCGCCTCGCCCAGCCCCTCACCCGCCTGCGCATCGCGCTTGTCTTCCAGTTGGCGACGCGCGCCCTCCAGGCGATCGGTCGCGGCTTGCGCCGCACCCGCGCCCCCCGACGCCGCCGACCGGCGCATCGCCTCGGCGGCCTGCCGCAACTGGTTCGCGGTCGCCTCCATCTCGGGTGACTTCTGCTCGCGCGCGAGCCGTTCGAGTTGGCGCGCCGCCTGCTCGGTCTCCTCGGCCAGTTGGCGCTGCGACCCGCCCCCGCCGCCCCCGCCCGACTGCCCGGCCCGCTGCTTCTGGCGTGCAAGCTCCTGCTGCTGGCGTGCGGCCAGTCGCTTGAGCCGTTCGACGGTCTCGTCCATCTGCTTGGCGCCCGACTCCTCGCGCGTGCGCTGCACCTGATCGTACTGGTTGCGCATCTTGTCCGTCTCGAGCTCGAGCAGGTCGGCCAGGTCCTCGGCCTTCGCGGCCCCGCCGCCGCCGCCCCCCCCGCCCTGCTGCTGCATGCTCACCTGCACCTCGCGGAAGGCCGCCTCGGCCTTCTCGAGCCACTTGAGGGCGCGCTGCTCCGGCGCGAGCGCCTCGCCGGTCTTTCCCTGCACGAGCAGCTCGGCGGCCGCCTTCATCTCTTCGCCGGCCTTCGGGAGAACCTCGGCGAGGATCTTGAAGCCGGTGTCGGCGGCCTGCACCGCCGGACGCTGCAACCGCGCGAGCAACTCGAGCAACTCGTCGCGCAGCCGTCCCTCCGAGAGGTGCAGCGTGCTGATGTCGGTGCGCAGCGCGGCGGCCGGCGTCCTGGCCCGATCACGCTCGGTCTTGAAGGTGCCGCTCACGATGTCGCGCTGGCGCTGCACGAGCGAGCCGGGATTCATGTCCTGCCCGCCACCCCCGCCACCCCCGCCCTGCTGGTTCTGCTTGTACTCGCGACTGAAGGGGCGAATGGTGATGAACTGGATGTCGCTCGCCCCCGACTTGGCGCCGTTGATGACGTCGTTGTCGAGGGCGCGGGCGTAGTAGCTCACCACATCGCCGGCGGAGAGCCCCATCTCCTCGAGGAACAGGGTGTGCGCCGCCACCACCTCGCGCGCTCGGGCGCCGGTGCCCGCCGCGAGGGCGATCACCTGCTCGTCGCCCCCGTTCACCCGATACACGAGTTCGAGCTTCGCCACGCCGTAGTCATCCGTCGCCTGCGCCTCGATCAACAGCTCGTCCACGCTGGTCGGGCGCACGTCGCGTCCCGGCTTCGTGATGCGCACCACCGGGCCGCCGTCCTCGAGGGCGTCCACTGCGTACTCCACCGTGCCCCGCACCGCGGTGTTGTCGTCGGCGGTGAGCTCCACGCGATAGAAGCCGTCGTGCTTGACCACGAGGCGCGCGGTGAGCGTGCTGTCGTCGAGGGGCACCAGGGCGACCGCGGCGCCGCCGTCGAACAGGAGGCGCCCGCCCTTCACCGGTCGCGTGGCGTGGATGCGCAACAGCGCCGTGGTTCCGGCGGGCGCGGCGATGTCGCCGCCGTCCTCGGTGACTTCGGCCGGCAACCCCATGAACGACGGAAAGCGGAGCTCCACCGACACGCGCCCCACTCCCGGCAGGTCCTTCACCGTGAGGCGCCCCGTGACCGAACGGACGCCCCCCGCCTCGGCGTAGAACTCCACGTCCTCGGCCACGTCGAACAGCCGCACCACGAACGTGCGCGGACCCGCGCCCGCACCCATGGGAATCCGCTCCCACTCGGTGCTGGTGCCGCGTCGCACCACGAGATCCACGACCTCGCTCTCGAAGCCCGCCAGGGTGGCTCCCAGTTGCACGTCGCTGCCACGGGCCACCACGAGCGTACGCGGCTCGAGCGCGATCGCGTACACCGGTCCAGCTGCCGGGTCGCGCCAGGGCGACAGCATGCGCACCGCCCCCTCGCGGAGGAACTCCGGGCCGGCGGAAAAGAGGAGCGCGGCCGCGACGGCGATCGCGAGGGCCATGCCGAGGGCGCGCTGCGTCGCGGGGCGCTCCAGCGAGGGCACCTGCGGGGCGTGCGTGAGCCGGCGCGTGGCATCGGCCACGAGGCCGCGTTCGAGCAGGGGCGAATGCCCCGTATCCGCCTGCGCGCGCAGGGTGACGGCGGTGAGCACCGCGCCACCGAGGGCGGGCACGCGCTCTTCGAGGTAGAGCGCGAGGCGATCGTTGGGCAGCGCGCGCAGCATCGGGTACAGTATCCAGCGCCCGACCACGCCGGCCGCCACGAGGGCGAGCACCACGCGAGCCACGCGAATGGCGTCCGGCGTGAAGCGCGCCGCCTCGAGCGCGAACGAGGCCCCCGCGAGCACCAGTGCCACCGCTGCCGCCACGATCGCGAGTCCGGCCGCCACGTGCCGCAGTCGCCAGCGTCGACGCGCCTGCGCAAGCTCAAGGCCAAGCGCGTCGGACGTTCCACTTCTCGGTGCGGTCATGGCGCGCTCCGCCGGGCGGCGTTCAGGTGGGTCATGGGTATCCTACTCCGCCACCGGCGCCCGTGTGCCCGCGCGGCAGGCCAGGTAGCTCTCGGCGGCGAGCAGGAGGGCGACGGCGAACAGGAGGTACCACCAGGTGGACTGGCGCGCCTCGCGATCGGCGAGTGACTCGGCCTCGGTGCCCGACGCCCCGGGCGCCGCAGCGGTGGTGGCCGGCGCGAGCGCGTTGGTGAGCCGCACGGCGTCGAACGACGCGAAGTCGAGCTCGGACGGCGCGAGGTTGGCGGCCACGAGCAGGGGACGCGCGCCCGGCGAGCCACCGGGGCGCACCTCGTGGATCCCCGCCTCGGTGAGCTCGAGCGCCGCGGGCGCCCCGGCGCCGCCGATCGAGCTGCGCGCCCCCGACGGCGCGGTGGCTGACCACCGGTCGCCCGCCACGCGCGCGATGTCTGCCAGGTCGGACGGCAGCACGTTGGCGCCGATCTCCTGCGCGCGCGGCGCGTCGCGCCAACTGGCGGCGTGGCGTGCGAGTTGTTGCACGAACGGCAGGAAGACTGGCTGGCGCGGCAAGTCGTTCCACAAGCCGTCGAAGGTCGAGGCGAAGGTCAGCACGCGTCCGCGGCCCACCGCATGCTCCGTGAGTGCGGCGGCGCCATCATCGAAGCGGGCCAGCACGCCTCCGGTGGTGTCGATGGGACGGTACTTGTAGAAGCGCGCACTGGCCAGGTCACCGGCCTTCGGCCCGGCAAAGAGGGCGAGTGCCGGGTGGCGCCGGTCCACGCTGCCGAGCACGGCCCCGCGAGCGCCAATGCGGTCGGCAGCGGGACGCAGCTCGCCGGGAAGGAGCGCGTGCGCCGCGGCCGGCCAACTGCGGGGCGAGGCGCGCTCGCCGAGCGCGGTGATGAGTCCCCCGCCGTCGTCAACGAACTTCGCGAGCCGCGTGGCGCCGATCCCCGAGGGAAAGGCGCCATCGGCGAGGATCACGAGGCGGCGCCCGGCGAGGTCGCCTGCGCGCGCCCCCTCGGGGGTCCGCGTGACGACGTCGAACGCTGGGGCATCGCCGATGGCCAGTGCGCGCGCGAGGAAGGGCGACGGGCGCCCCTCGATCACCAGAACGGGCAGCACCGGGGTGCGGCTCAGCAGGAAGTGGAACGCATCGTCCCCCGCGAGGGCATCGGGGGTGAGCACCACGCGCGCCGCGACCGCCTCCGGAGGCACGGGGACGGCGGCGAAGGTCACGGTGGCGCCACCATCGCGCGGGAGGTCCACCGTGCGTTTCTCCACCACGCGGCCCGCCACCTCGAGCCGAGCCTCGACGCCGCGCGCCGCCGCACCGAGGTTGGCGAGTCGGGCGCTCACCACCACGCGCTCGGCGCTTCCGGAGCGATCACGCCGCACGTCCACGGCGCGCACGGCGTGGTCGGCCACGGCCGTGCTGCCGCCAACGTCGACGGTCACCACCTCGGTGCCCGAGGGCATGCGGGCCTCGTCGGTGAGGTCCCATCCGGTCCGCTGGAGGTCGGAGATGATCACCACCGACCGGCGCGGCGCATCGCTGGCGCCGAGGCGCTGCTGCGCGAGGGCCACCGCGGGTGCGAGTCGGGTGGACTCATCCGTGAGGGTGACCGCCTCGACGGCCGTACGCAGCTGCGCCACGTCGCCCGTGGCGAGCGTCACGGCGCGGGCGCGCCGGTCGAATGCCACGAGGGTGAGCCGGTCCCCCGCGCGGAGCGACGCGATCACCTTGAGCGCCTCGGCCTTGGCGCGCGCGAACCGGTCCCCCACGCGCATGGAGAACGAGCGGTCGAGGAGCACCACCACCTCGCGCCGACGCGGATCGGCGCTCCCGACCAGCGGCTTGGGGCCGAACACGGGACGCGCGAAGGCGAGCACCAGGGCGATGATCGCCAGCGCGCGCAGCACGAAGAGCCACGGATCGCGGAGGTTGCGCCGCGCCGTGAACGGCGCCGGCGTGCGCGCGAGGAACATGAGCGACGGGAATGCCACCGGATCGCGCCGCTCGCGCTCCACGAGGTGCACGAGCAGCGGCACGCCCACCGCGAGCAGCCCGAGCAGGAAGAGGGGCGCGAGGAGTGGCATCAGACGGCCGTGCGCAGGAACTCGCGCCGAAGCAGATAGTCGAACAGCACCTTGTCGAGCGGCGCCGAGGTGTCGACCAAGGCGTAGTCGACGCGGTTCGCGCTCAACCGGGCGCGCATCGCTTTCACGTGCGCGTCCATGGCAGCCACGTACCGCTCGCGCACCTTGGCCGGCGTCACCGGCACCTTGGCGCCGCTCTCCAGGTCGCGGAAGGTCGTGGCGTCGTCGAAGGGGAAGGTCCGTTCGGCGGCGTCGAGCAGCTGCATGACGATCACGTCGTGCCCAGCCCCCGTGAGCGGCCCGAGGGCACGCGCCACGTCGAGGGCCGGCTCGTACAGGTCGGAGATGAGCACGAAGACGCCGCGTCGCCCCTGCAGTTGCGCCACCTTGGCGATGGGCCGCGCGAGCGATCCCGCGCCTGCGGCCGTGGCGCGCTCGAGCGCGTGGAGCACGTTGGGCAGGTGCTTGGCCGCCGGCGGCACCACGTCCTTGAGGTCATCGGCGAAGGTCACCAGTCCCACCCGGTCCCGCTGCCGCCGCGAGAACCAGGCGAGCGTGGCGGCGAGCAGCTTGGCGTAGGCGAGCTTCGTGATGCCGCCGTGCCCGTAGCCCATGGACGCCGACACGTCGAG
>JANLSF010000139.1:0-3999 GCA_031362285.1 Gemmatimonadota bacterium
GCGCGGGCTGGTCGCGTGGCGCGTCGGCGCGTTCGGAGAGGATGAGCGGCTGGTCGCCTCCCTCGACGAACTGCTCGCCCGGCTGTCGCCCGGTGGCAAGGGGATCATCGCGCTCATGCCGGTGTCGGTCGGCGGCCATGCCACCGGGACCCACGCCGTCGGCGACGGGGCGCCGGATCGTCACGCCGCGCCGCAGGCGCCGCCCACGCCAGTTCGCCGGCTGCTCACCCTGCTCAACCGGGAGAAGCGCGAGATCGCGATCGTGTACGTGTATGCCGCGCTCGTCGGGCTCTTCTCCCTGACGCTACCACTCGGCGTGCAGTCGATCATCACCCTGATCTCGGGCGGCCTGATCCTGCAGCCCGTGGTGCTGCTCATCCTGTTCGTGGTCGCCGGCACCCTGATCTCGGGCGTCCTGCAGTTGGTGCAGCTCTCGGTCGTCGAGACGATCCAGCAACGGGTCTTCGCCCGCATGGCGCTGGAGTTCGCCTATCGCGTGCCGCGCCTCGAACTCGAGCGCGTGCTCGGTGAGTCGCTCCCCGAGCAGATGAACCGGTTCTTCGAAGCCCTCACCATCGAGAAGAGCCTCGCCAAGCTGCTCACCGACGTCACGGCGGCCCTGCTCTCGATCGTGCTCGGGCTCCTGCTGCTCACCTTCTACCATCCGTACTTCACGCTGGCCGGGCTGCTCCTGGGCCTCGGCATGTGGGTCACCTTCCACTTCACCGGACAGAAGGGGCTCGACACCAGCCTCGTGGAGTCGAAGTACAAGTACCGCCTCGTGCACTGGTTCGAGGACCTCGCCCGCGCCGTGACGGCGTTCAAGTTCGTCGGGCGCTCGGGGATCGCGCTGCAGAAGACCGATGCCCTGCTCGCGGGATGGCTGACCTACCGGCGCAAGCACTTCCGCATCCTCATGTGGCAGGGCACCTCGGCGGTCGTGTTCAAGGTCCTGATCACGGCGCTGCTGCTCATCCTCGGCTCGGTGCTGGTGGTGCAGCGCGAGATCTCGCTCGGCCAGTTCGTCGCCTCCGAGATCGTCATCGTCACCGTGCTCTCGGCGGTGGAGAAGCTCCTCACCAGCATGGCGACGGTGTACGACGTGCTCACGGCGGTGGAGAAGGCGGGGCACGTGACCGACCTCCCGCTCGAGCGCAGCTCGGGCCGCGTGCCCGCGCCCAGCGACGCCCCGGCGGCGGTGGAACTGGTGGACGTCCGCTACGTCTATCCGGGCGCGCGGGCGGCGGCGCTGAGTGGCGTGTCGCTGGCGATCGAGGCGGGCGAGCGGATCGCCATCACCGGGTACGACGGGGCCGGGCAGTCCACCCTGCTCCGGGTGCTCACGGGGGTCTTCGCCGGCTACGAGGGTACGGTGGCGTGGGACGGCGTCTCGATGCGCGAGCTCGATCCCTGGGCGGTGCGGTCCCGCATCGGGCAGGTGCTCTCCACGACCGACCTCGTCGATGCCTCCGTGCTCGAGAACGTCACGCTCGGTCGCCCGGACGTCACCGCCGACGAGGCACTCGCGGCGCTCGAGTCGGCCGGTCTTGGCGACTGGGTGCGCGGACTGCCGCAGGGATCGCGCACCGAGATCATCGGCGGCGGCAGCCGCCTGCCCAGTTCGGTGCTCGCGCGATTGCTCGTGGCGCGCGCCGTGGCGGGGCGGCCCCGGTTGATCGCGACCGATGACGTGCTCGGGAACGTCGAGCACGGGCATCGCGCGGCGTTGATTCGCCTGCTGACCGACCGTGCGGCGCCGTGGACGCTGGTGGCCGTCTCGCACGACCCCGCCTTCCTGGCCCAGTGCGACCGCGTCGTGGTGCTGCGGGATGGCAAGGTGGCGCGCGTCGGCACCCTCGCCGAGTGCCAGCAGGACCCGTGGGCCCGGACGATCCTCGCCGGCGCCGTCGCGCGAGCCCCGGCCGCTCCCGTCGAGGTCGCGCGCTGATGGCCGGGACGCTGCAGCCCACCGCCGTCGAGGTCGACACGACCGGCCTCCTGACCGCGCGCCTCCTCAATCGGGGCACGCCCCATCGCGCGGCGTCGCGCTGGGTGCTCGGGCTCGCGGGGGCCGCCGCGCTCGCGCTGTTCCTCCCCTGGCAGCAGAACATCTCGGGCGAAGGCGCGGTCACGGCGCTGCGTCCGCAGGACCGGCCGCAGGATGTCCCGACCCTGATCGCCGGCCGCATCGAGAAGTGGTTCGTGCAGGAGGGGCAGTACGTGACGCGCGGGACTCCGCTGGCCGAGATCTCCGAGGTCAAGGAGAAGTTCCTCGACCCCATGCTGGTGACGCGCACGCGCGAGCAGTACGAGGGAAAGCGCGACGCCGTGGACAGCAAGATGGAGAAGGTGATCTCCCTCGACTCGCTGATCTTCGCCCTCGAGCAGTCGCGCGACTTCTCCCTCGAGAAGGGGCGCAACAAGGTCGAGCTCCACGTGGCCGCGCTCGAGTCGGCCCTCGTCGACTCGGCGGTCGAGGCCGACCGGTTCCGGCGACGCGAGCAGCTCTTCACCGAGGGGCTCGCCTCGAAGGTGGACCTCGAGAACTTCCGCAAGTCGAGCCAGCTGGCGACGGCGAAGCTGGTCGAGAAGCGGCAGGAACTGCGCAACGCCCGCGTCGAGCTCGGGTCGATCGCCGCCGAATACGCGGAGAAGATCGCGAAGGTCCGTGCCGACCGGAACGCGACGAAGGCCGAGATCGGCGAGGGCGCGGCCGACATCGCCAGGCTCCGCACCGAGCTCTCGAGCATGGAGATCCGGAACGGCATGTACCTGATCAAGGCGCCGCAGGACGGCTACGTGATCCAGGCCAAGAAGGCCGGCGTGGGTGAGACGGTCAAGGAGAACGACGCGATCGTCACCATCCAGCCGGCGTCGCCCCAGCAGGCCGTGGAGATCTACCTGCGCGCGGTGGACATCCCGCTCGTGACGCCGGGGCGACAGGTGCGGCTGCAGTTCGATGGCTGGCCCGCGCTCCAGTTCTCGGGGTGGCCCAACGTGTCCCTCGGCACGTTCGGAGGGCGCGTGCGCGTGGTCGACTACGTGAGTAACGCGCGCGGCGAATACCGCGTGCTCGTGGTGCCAGACTCGACCGACGATCCGTGGCCGGTGCAGCTGCGCATGGGGAACCGCGCCAACGGGTGGGCGATGCTCGACGAGGTGCCGGTCTGGTTCGAGCTGTGGCGCAAGCTGAACGGCTTCCCGCCGTCGACCAAGGACACGGGCGCGATCCCCAAGGGGGTCGAGACCGGCGACCGCAAGCAGGGGACGTAGCCGATGCTCGCCGTCATGGTCGCGCTCGCGCTGCAGGGCGCGGTGCCGTCGCCGCGCCAGGACGGCGCGACGCCGGTCCCCTTTGCGGAGTTCGCCGCGCAGGTGCAGGCGTGGCACCCCGTGGCCCGCACGGCGCGCGCGACCGCCGATGCCGCGGAGCAGGACGTGCGCGTCGCGCGCGGCGCGTTCGATCCGACCCTCTCGGCCGGATGGGACCGAAAGCGGTTCGGGGGTCGCACGTACTACGACGAAGTCGCGGCGGAGCTCAAGATTCCGACGCCCGTGGGAGCCGACGTGAAGGTGGCGATCGAGCGCAGCTTCGGCTCGAACGTCAATCCGCAGCTGGCCACGCCGTCGGGCGGCTTGCTGACCCTGGGGGTGAGCATCCCGTTGGGGCAACGCCTCATCACCGACGAGCGGCGGGCGGCGCTGGCGCAGGCCGGAGCCGTGCGCGATGCCGCCGCGGGCGATCGCTCCAACGCCGTCAATCGCCTGCTCGTCGCCGCCGCGCGCGACTACGGCCGCTGGTACGAGGCGTGGCAGCGCGAGCGCGTGGCGCGCGAGGGGATGACCCTCGCGGGATTCCGCCTCGATGCCGTGCGCCGCCGGTTCCAGAACGGCGAGGTGCCGGCGATCGACACGCTGGAGGCGCGCCTCGAGGTGCAGCGGCGTGACGGGCAGTTGGTGGAGGCGCAGCAGGGGCTCGTGTCGGCGCGCATCGCGGCG
>JANLSF010000153.1:0-2462 GCA_031362285.1 Gemmatimonadota bacterium
GCGGGCAGCGCATGACGCAGACGGGACTCTCGCTCGGCACACCACAGTACATGTCCCCCGAGCAGGCGATGGGAGAACGCACCATCGACGCGCGCAGCGACATCTACGCACTCGGCGCCGTCACGTACGAGATGCTGGTAGGCGAAGCGCCGTTCACCGGCCCGAGCGTGCAAGCGATCGTGGCGCGCGTGCTCACGGAAGAGCCGCGCAGCATCGGCGCGCAACGCAAGGCCGTGCCGGAGCGCGTGGAAGGCGCGGTGCTGCGCGCGCTGGAGAAGTTGCCGGCGGACCGGTTCGCGACGGCGGCAGAATTCGTGCTGGCACTCGAGCAGGGCGCAGGCCCCGAGCGCCGGTCGCCGGTTGCGTCGCGGGGCGGCGCCGAGCGCTCACGAGCGCTCATCGCGGCGGCGGTCACGCTCATGACCCTGGCCGGCGCCGGTGGCTGGCTGCTGGGTCGGCGCGCGAGCGCGGCGTCGACGCCCGCCGTGTGGAGCACGAGCGTCGTGCTCCCCGACTCCATCGCGCTCGATCCGATGTTCGGGAATTCGGAGGGCGTCGTCACGCTTGCCCTCTCGCCGGATGGCACGCAGCTGGTCTTCGTCGCCGGGTCCGGCGCGCGGCGCTCGCAGCTCTTCCTCCGCCGCCTCTCGGACTTCGCCGCCCGCGCGATCGAGGGCACCGAAGGCGCCACCGCGCCCTTCTTCTCGCCGGCGGGCGATGCGGTGGCCTTCGTGGCCGGCGCGGAGTTGAAGCGCGTGAGCCTGGTTGACGGTCGCGTGTCGGTCATCGCGCCCGGGGTGCGCGAGACGTGGGGCGCGGCGTGGGCGAGCGACGGGCGCATCATCCTCGCCGAGGCCCGGGGGACGCGCCTCACGGTGTTCGCGCCCACCGGCGAGCGGCTCGCCCAGCACCCGTGCGGCGCGTGCACGTATCCCGAGCTGTTGCCCGGCGAGCAGCGCGTGCTGGTCTCCGACCGATCGGGGCTGCGGATCCTCGAGCTCGGCACGGGGATGAGCTCGGCGGTCCCCCGGTTCGGCGCGAGCTCCCCGGCCGATCGACTGCGCGGGAGCATGGGTCGTCTCGACGGTGACGGGCACCTGGTCGCGGTGGGCGCCGGTGGCCAGCTGCAGGCGACGCCGTTCGACGCCGAGAGGGGGGTGGTCACGGGAAGCACGCGCGCGATCGCGGAGGGAGTGCGCGTCGAGAGCGGGCGCGGGGCGGCACAGGTCGCGGTCGCCCGTAACGGCGTGATCGTCTTTGCGCCCGGCGGCGTCATGAGCCTGGGGATCCTCGTGCGCGCCGACCGCGCGGGGAAGCTCGACACGATTCTCGCGCCTCCCGCGAGCTACAATGCCATCGAGTTGAGCCCGGACGGGCGCCGCCTCGTGGTGCGCGTCGGAATGCCCACCGGCGATCAGGCCCTCCAGGTGATCGATGTCGAGTCGGGGAGGGTCACGCCGTGGATCACCGCCCCGACGATCGGATGGCCCTACTGGACGCGAGACGGCGGGCGCGTCTCCTTCGTGCGCGACAGCCAGCTGCTGATGGCAGATCCCGACGCGGGCTCACCGCCGCGCCTGGTCCCGCTGCGCCGCATCCTCGGGGGTCTGCGCCACATGGCGGACTCGACGCGCTTCGGCGGCCAAAGCGGCGACACGCTGCTCGTCGTGGACTCGACGGGGCGCGCCCTCGTGAGCCACGTGAGCGGTCCCATCGGCACGCTGGCGATCACGGGCGATGATCGCTGGTTCGCGGCGGAGGAATCGCCGGGCGCGGAGCGGAACATCGTGGCGTGGGCGCTCGACGGCAGCGGGCGGCGCCTGGTGCTGTCCAGCGGTCGCCCGATGGGCATGGTCGAGTGGGTCGCGGGGGGCCATGAGCTGGTGATGGCCGAGGACCGCGGGCAGGTCCGCGAGGCACCGGAGCGCGAGCGGGTGAGGTTCTTCTCGATCGCGTACGACCCCACGCGCGTCGGACAGCCCTTCGGGGAGCCCACGCCGCTCTTCACCGCGACGATCGCGAACTTTCCGGGGCGGTGCTATGCGGTGGGCATGGGCGGGAACCGGTTCGTCTTCAAGCAGCACCTGCCGTCGGCGCCGCTGCGCGAGATTCGCGTCATGCGCGACTGGCACGCGCGACTCGCCACGGGGGGCGCGCCATGATCGATCGTCTCGCCGCGAGCCTTGCCGATCGCTACCGCCTCGAGCGGGAGATCGGCCAGGGTGGCATGGCCACCGTGTACCTGGCGCACGACCTCAAGCACGACCGCGACGTCGCGATCAAGGTGCTGCACCCGGACCTGGGCGCGGCGCTGGGCGGCGAGCGGTTCCTGAGCGAGATCAAGACCACCGCCAAGCTGCAGCATCCGCACATCCTGCCGCTGCTCGATAGCGGCGAGGCCGACGGGCAGCTGTACTACGTGATGCCGGTGGTCACGGGCGAGACGCTGCGCGCGCGCCTCG
>JANLSF010000180.1:0-1969 GCA_031362285.1 Gemmatimonadota bacterium
GCCTCAAGCCGGACGTGATCGTGCTCACGGGCGCCCTCATGGATGCGCAGAACGTGGCGCTGGTGCGCGAGATGCTCTGGGAGGAAACGCCCGTCGTGGGGCTGGCCGACGTGCTCGACGACGACACCAGCGCGCGGCTGACGGCTGTCGGATATGCAGAGATCCTCCCCAAGCCGGCGGAGCCGGCCGACGTGGCGGCGGCGGTCCGCCGGGTGGCCGAACGGCATGCGGTGGCGCAGTCCACGGGGCTGGGCGGCGACAGCAGCGCGATCCGCGAAGTGCTGTTCAAGATCGAGCAGATCGCCCCGGTCACGAGCACCGTGCTGGTCGAAGGGGAAAGCGGTACCGGCAAGGAACTGGTGGCCCGCGCCATCCACCAGCGTAGCCCGCGCCGCGGCAAGCCGTTCATCGCGGTGAACGTGGGCGCCCTGCCCGAAACGCTGCTCGAGAGCGAGCTGTTCGGTCATGAGAAGGGCGCCTTCACCGGGGCCGCCGAACGCCGGCTGGGTCGGTTCGAGCTGGCGCACACGGGCACCCTGTTCCTCGACGAGATCGGCGACATCCCGCCGAGCACGCAGGTGAAGCTCCTGCGCGTGCTCGAGGAACGCGAGGTGACGCGCGTCGGGGGCTCGGTGGCCATCCCGGTGGACGTGCGCGTCGTGGCCGCGACCAATCGGCCGTTGCGCCAGCAGGTGGAACGCGGGGAGTTCCGGGCCGACCTGTACTATCGGCTGAACGTGCTGGGGATCTACCTGCCGCCGCTGCGGGAGCGGCGCGAGGACATTCCGCTCCTGGTGCGTCGCTTCATCCGCGAGGTGATCGCCCGGCACGATCGCGCGTTCCACGGGATTTCGGGCGACGCCATGGCGATGCTGGTGGACTATCCCTGGCCCGGGAATGTGCGCGAGTTGAAGAACCTGGTGGAGAGCATGGTGGTCCTCGCCCCGGGGCGCGAGATTCTCCCGGCCGATATTCCGCCCGCGATCCGAGACGGGGCGGGGGCGCGCTTCCTGCCCGTGCATGTCGGTCCGGCCCTGCGGTCGGCCGAAGGGGCGAGCGGGCGGGAACTGGAGTTCATCGTGCGGTCGCTGGTGGAGCTCAAGCTGCAGGTGGAGGAGCTGCGGCGGCGCGTGGACGAGGAGCGTGCCGTGCGGCTTGCTGGGTCGTCTGATGGTGGATCGGGAGTGGGCTGGGTGGGCGATTTGCGGGCGGTCGGGAGCGGCTCGGCCGGGGCGATCGAGCCTCCCGGTTCGCCACCGCCGCCCAACGTCGTCACCGTGACGCCAGGGATGACGATGGCCGAGATCGAGCGGGCGGTGATCGAGGCGTCGTTGAAGGAAACGCGGGGCAATCGCCGGAAGGCGGCCGAAATGCTCGGAATCGGCGAGCGCACGATGTATCGGAAGTTGAAAGACTACAACCTCGATGTTTCGGTGGAAGCGGACTAAATGACCGAAAAAGTGGTCTCTTGCGCGGTTTCCGGGGCACCGGCATATTCGCTGTGTCTCAGAACGCGTCACTCCCGTTACCCAGGGCGTTATGTCGGTCGAGACGGCTATTTCTCAGGTATTTGGGAGGTCTGCGATGGCATTGCCGGCTGATTCGGGCGGCAAGGCGCCGTCGCCGATCGCAGGGAGTGTCTTCCCGGTTTCGGCCGCCGAAGAGTTGCTGTCGTCGCTGGCGGGGGTGCTGAGCTCCCGGATCGTGACGGGCGGGAATGGGCAGCTGGAGGCGATCCACGTGCTGACCAGCGCGGAGGTTCCGCCCAAGCAGACGGTGCGGAATGTCGAGAGCGCGCTGATGGCGCATTTCGGCATGAAGGTGGATCACCGGAAGATCTCGGTCGCGACGACCGTCGAGCAGGTGAAGCCCTGGAAGAGCACCGGGGGCGGTGGCGGCGGTGGCGGGACCGGTAGCGGGGTGGGTGCGGCGGGGAAGGACGCGGCGACATTGCGCCGGCAGTTCTACT
>JANLSF010000190.1:0-7935 GCA_031362285.1 Gemmatimonadota bacterium
GCCAGGAAGCTGATCGATCCGGCGAAGGTGGTCTGGGTCGTGGTTGGCGACCGCGCGAAGATCGAGGCAGGGGTGAAGCAGCTCGGACTCGGCGAGATCCGCTATCTCGACGGCGACGGACGACCGCTCAAGGTCGTGCCCTGAGGCGCGCCGCACTCCGCGGCGCGCTGGGCGGCGCCATCTCGCGGATCATTGACCGGACCACGCCACCAGATCGCCAATCGCTGGCTGACGCGCCGCCGACTGCTCAAGCATGTCCAGAAGCGATCAGAGGGTCGCGAGCAGTCGACCGCAATCGGCGTGTGAGCCGATCCAGAACCAGATCACGTCGTCGCCTTCGCGCACGGCCAGCGCGCGATATCCGAAGTCCGGCGATCCGTCCCCCGCCGGGTACGTGCAGAACAAGACGACCGCGCTGCCTTGGGTGTGGCCGTGGAGCACCAACGGGTTGACCGCGTGGATCGTGTCGGTGAAGTCGCCGCGGCACGCGGCACCGGGTCCCCGGAGCACGAGCTCGCCCTCCTTACGGCACGCCTTCGTGCGCCCAGCGCACGGAGACGCGGTCCGCGGCGACGACGAGCGTTCCGTCCGAGACATGGGCCGGCGTGCCCGGCATGAACCAGCGCCGGTTGGGACCGGCGAAGCGACCGTGGTGTGAAGCAGGGATCATGATGCGATCCTACGCTCGGCCCCGACGGGCGCAAGACCACGCACGCCCCGTGCGGCGTCGGCGTCGGCGTCGGCGGTCGACGGGTGACCGTGCGACCAGCGACTCTTCGCATCTTCCACGTCGCATCCGCAGCCCTCAGGAGGGCCCTCACACCAGGCCCGCCCACCTCGTCTCACTCCGTGAATGCGATCTGACGGTGCACTTTGCCGGTGCCCGCGAGCAATTGCTTCGGGTCCAGCAGCTCAGAACGCCGCGCAAGGCCCAACTTGACGCCCCACCGGCTGAGAGTGAGGGTTGCAACCATGCCCCGATAGCCGGGCCCGTATCCCTACCCAATCACCCGCGCTCCCTTGTCCGGGATCTCTCGGCATCGCGGCAAGACCGATCGCACCAGCGTGCGCGCGGAAACGGTCAATTCCCGGACCTCCGGAGTGAGCTCGGCCGGGAGCTCCTCAACTTCAGTGGCCACGAGTCTACCTGGTGGCATCATGTCTCCGGTTGGCGCCGAACGCCAGAGTTCGGCTGTCTGGTGCAACGCATGTTGAACTCAATCCGCCTGCGGCGGATAGCACCGCCACGCTGCCGGTGTGTCCTGCTGCGGTGAGTTGATCCACCCAGTGCCGCGGTGTCAGATCCTCTCCACGCCCCTTTTCCGGAGAGGGTACCATGACGCCCCTGCGCCAACGCATGATCCAGGATCTCCAGCTGCGCGGCTTGTCCGACCGCACCGTGGAGGCCTACGTCCGCGCCGTCGCCCAGCTCGCCCAGTTCTATCATGCATCCCCGGACCAGCTCAATGAAGAGCAGGTCCGGCAGCACCTGCTCCACTTGACCACCGTCCAGAAGGTCGCCCGCGGCACCCACACCATTGCGCTCTACGGAATCAAGTTCTTCTACAAGGAGACCCTCGCGCGCCACTGGACCGTCCTCGATGTGGCGCGGCCCCAAGTCGAGCAGAAGTTCCCTGTGGTGCTGAGCCGCGACAAGGTCGGGCGCATCACCACGCCCTCAGATCCCGTCCTCGGGCCCATCACGCGCGTCAGCCTGCAGAGCGCGTTTTGTCGTGCCGTCAAGAAGAGCGGCGTCCATAAACGGGCCCACGTCCACACGCTCCGCCACAGCTACGCCACGCACCTCCTCGAAGCGGGCGTGACTCTCCGCCTCATCCAGGATTACCTCGGGCACACCAGCCCCAAGACCACCGCGATTTACACCCATCTCACCCGGGAACTCCGCGACGGCGCGCTCCAGCCCATCAACGGCCTGATGCAACGAGGCTAACCACCCCCAGCAGGCTACGCCGTCCACCGCCGTCCACCGCCGTCGCGCCATGCCGGAGCTGGCGGTGATCTTCCGGGTCGCGGGCCCGGCCTACGCGCAGGCGCACGAGGAGCGGTGCGGATGCTGCCCTCGCACCACCGGGCGATGTGCGACATCATCGCCTGTCGCACCCCGGCCCTCGGCGGCTCGCTCAACCGCTGTGACGACTGTGGGGCGCTCGACTACGCGTACCACTCGTGTCGCAACCGCCACTGCCCGAAGTGCCAGGCGGATCGTGCGCAGCAGTGGCGCGAGCGCTTGCGGGCGCGACTCCTGCCCTGCGACCACTACCTCCTCACCTGCACCCCGCCGCACCAACTCCGCGCCGTCGCGCGCGCGCACCACCGGGGACGATACTCAGCCCCCCCCGATTGAAATTCCTTCCCGCCCGAACTCCGGGAGCGCGAGGTTCTGCGTGGCGACCATGCGCCGGAAGCGGCGGTGGCGCGGGTGCTTCAGCTCTTCCCCTACGGCGCCTTCACCTTCATCACGTTGTCCTTCGGATCGCGGTCGATGAGCTTGTTGTACGGATCGACCCCAACACTCCGCGGTGCGGAAGGGACCACGATGTGCAACGTCGTATCGCCCGCGGTGATGCGATGCTTCGCCAGATAGAGGGGCTTGCCGAGCGCAAAGGCCGAGTCCACGTCCCCAAACACGCCGATGTCGAGTAGATCGGCCATGGGAACGGGACGCTCGTTCCCGAGGCTATCGGCCCGCAGCTTGGCCGCACGTACGTGGATGGCAACCTCGTACGCGCCGTCCGGCCGCTTCGTGACAACTCCCTCCTCCACCGAGTTGTCCCACAGCGTGATGGTCCGGAACAAGTCGTCGATCGCGTAGCGTAGCGAGTCGGGCGTCTCGGCTTCCAGGTAGCCCACCAGCTCGCGACTGGTGGTGAACGGCGGCTTCTGGAACGCCTTGTCGGCGACGAAGCGCTTGAGCGCCCGGTTCATCGCGGGGTCGCCGATGAGGTCGCGCAACGCGTAGAGCGCCAGCGATCCCTTGTTGTAGTGGATGTACATCTGGTTCTCCACGCGCATCAGCGGTTGCTCGGCCTTGGCCTCGCGTCCACGACCGACGAGATAGGCGTCGAGCTGCTGTCGCAGGAACTTGCGACCGTTCCCCGCCCCGAACGTCTGCTCCATCACAAGGATCGCCGAGTAGTTCGCCAGCGATTCGGAGAGCATCGTCGCCCCCTGAACGTTCGCGCCAACGACCTGGTGGAACCACCACTGGTGCGCGATCTCGTGCGACGTCACGTAGAACGGCGTGTCGATGTCGTCCCCCTTGGTCCCGGCGCGCAGGATGAAGCCAATGTTCTCCGAAAAGGGGATCGTGGCGGGAAACGCCTGCGCAAACTGCGAGTAGCGCGGAAACTCGACGATGCGGAACTGCTTGAACTGGAACGGCGAGAAGCGCGTCGAGAAGTCCTGCAACGAAGCATGCATCGACGCGACCATCGGGTCGAGGTTGAACTCGTGCCCCTTGTGGTAGTAGATGTCGAGCGGGATCCCGTTCCACCGATCGTGCCTCACCTCGTAGCGCGCGGAAAGGAACGAGTAGAACGCGAGCATGCGGTCGGTCGCCTGGTACTCGAAGACGCGACGTCCGTTCTCCCGGTACTCGCGCACCAGCTCCCCCGGCGCGATGGCGATCTGGTCCGGGGCAGTGCTGACGATGGCGTGGAAGCGGATCCAGTCGGCGTTGATCCCGAGGTACGTCACGGCCCGCGCCGACTCGTCCTCGAGCGGTGCCGCGCGCACCTGAGGCACCAGCTGCTCCTTGCGACGCGCGTTGTCGGACTCGAGCTCCCGCCACGTGAGGTAGCCGAGGAAGGGGAAGTACTCGAAGTTGAGAAACGTCCCGTTGGCCGAGATCGCGTTGCGCACCGTGATGGAGGCGGTCGACGTATCAGGGCCCGCGGCCGGGAAGCCGCGCCAGTCGTAGTGTCCGCGATAGCGCAGCGTGATCGTGTCGTTCGGCGCGAGCGGTGTGTCGAGGCGGTAGAGGCGCACGCTCTGCAGCGAGTCCTCCACCAGCGTCGTCGCCCGCCGCCCCCACGCCAGCGAATCGACGTGCACGTCGCGGTTCATGACCACGACGAGGAGCGAGTCGATCGGCGTCGCGTGGGTGTTCACGTACGTGAACGTCCCGCTCACCCCGAACGAGAGGCGCTCCGGCACGAGGTCGGCACGCACGTCGGCCGCGATGAGACGCGGCTGCGACAGGCGCGCAAGCGGCTTGTAGGTCTTTTCGTAGCTCGCCTTCTCGTGTCGGATGGTCGTCCTGCTCTTCCAGTGATTGACGCGATTGGTATTGTTGAACAGGACGCCGAAGGCGACCGCTCCCACGCCAAGCGCGCCGAACGCGACACCGCGCGTCGTCCCATGCCAGCGCTGCGCCGCCGCACGACGGCGTACCCGCCACGACTGCTCGCTCCCGCGTACCCACGTGAGGTACGTCACCACGCACAGGAGCACCGCCACCGCCGACCAGTACAGCGTGGTCCAGACGAGCCCCGGGACGTACGGCCCGTACCCGTTCATGTCCGAGTAGCGGAAGGGCGACACCACGGCGAAACGTGTGAGCGGGTGTTCCAGCCCCATCGTCGGCGCCAGCGTCCGCAGGATGAGGGCGAAGATCACCAGCGCGTGCCCCAGGTACTTCTGGTTGGCGACGACGTGGATCAGCACAGCCAGCGCCGTCAGCTGCACAAGCGACGGAAGGACGGTCCCGAAGAGGAAGGTGATGTAGAGGAGCGGCTCGAGACGGGAGTACCCGCTCGCCAGCTGGTACAGCATCCCCGCTCCCATCAGGAACGCCAGGAGCGCTCCCTCGACGAGCACGAGCCCGACGAACTTCCCCACCATCGTCGCGCTCGTCTGGCCGGGGAGTGCATCGACGATCTGGTCGGCGCGCAACTCGCGCTCGCGCCAGACCAGCTCCCCTGCGAAGAGCGCGATCAGCACCATGAAGAACAGGGTGAACTGCGAACTGGTCACTTCGACGACCGTGTAGGTCACGGGCCACGCGTTCTGGCCGAAGACGACCTCGGCGTATGTCACCGCGATCCCGAGGTTGATCAACCCCACGACGACGATGACGGCAAACGGCAGCTGCCGCACGATGCTGCGAAACGACATCTGCGCGGTCGAGACGAGCTGCACCCACCACGGGCGCCAGCCGACGGTCTGCGTTTCGACGGCGAGCGAAGGGGTGAGTGAAGGCGTGAGCGCCGCCGCCACGCTCGGCGCCGCATCCTCGACCGTGCGCCGCCGGCGCCGGAGCGTTGGCGGGGCGCTCCGGAAGCGGAAGAACGACACGGTGAGAGCCGCGAGACCCAGCGCCGTCGCCGTCCAGAGCAGGCGGTTGGCGAGCAGGACGCCGCCTAACGTGATGGCGCGCGTGTTCCGCTCGGCCACCGACCAGTAGCGCATCACGAGCTCGACGGCCGTCAGTCCGATGGGATCGAGGAGCGCGGCGATCGTCCGGTTGTCGAGTTTCCCGATCAGCGACTGGGCGATGCTGAACCCGATCAGCAGGACGATCCCCTGCGTGTGGATCGCGAACGCGCTTCGCGTCAGCGCGCCCACCGCGAGGAAGATCGCCGAGATCACGAGGATCGCCGGGACGACCAGCGTGAGGAAGGGAACGAAGTAGTGCGAGAGGTCGAGCGGGAGGAGCCGCGCCTTGTCGAGCCATGGCATCGCGTTGCCGACGATCATCCCGACGAGCATCCCTGCGTGCACGAAGACCATCACGGTGAAGGCGCCCAGGAAGCGCCCACCGAGGTACGCGAAGCGCGTGATGGGCGTCGTGAAGACCAACTCGTGCGTGCGATACTGGAAGTCGCGTAGCACCGAGCTCCCCACCAGCCCGGACACGACGATCTGCCCGAGCACCACGATGAGGAGCATCGTGCGAACGAGGACCGATGGCGCATTCCGCATCACCATGCCGGAGCCGCCGGCAATTCCGATGGTGTCGGTCGTCACGAATAGGAAAGCCCCCGCAACGAAGAGCGCGACGTACAGCCAGGTGATCGCGCGCGTGAGGTGATAGCGCAGCTCGAATCGATAGACGGCGCCAAACATTCTCATGCCGCCGCGCGCCGGTCGCTGGTGTTGTTGTGGTAGATGTACACGTCCTCGTGGTCGGGCTCGAGCGGCTCGAAGCCCGGCGGCATCGACTCGGCGTAGACGTGCACGACGGGAACGCCGGCCAGGAGCTGCGTGGAGATCACGCGATGGCTCGCCTGCAGCGACGGGAGGTCGCGCTTGTCCACCTGCCGGCGCCAGACCTTGCCCTGCAGCGTGCCGACGATCGCGCGCGGGTCGCCGGAGAGGATGACCTTCCCCCGATCCACGATGGCGATGGCCTGGCACAGCTCGCGCACGTCCTCGACGATGTGCGTCGAGAGGAGCACGACGATCTCCTGCCCGATCTCGGCCAGGAGGTTGAGGAAACGGTGACGCTCCGTGGGGTCGAGGCCTGCCGTCGGCTCGTCAACGATCAGCAGCTTGGGCGAGCCCGCCAGCGCGATGGCAATGCCGAGCCGCTGCTTCATTCCGCCCGACAGCGAACCGACCGCCTTCTTGCGCGCGTCGTGCAGATTGGTCTGCTGCAGCAGGTCGGCGACCAGTCCTTTCCGCTGTCGCCGGTCGAGCACCCCCTTGAGCGCGGCGAAGTGATCGAGCGTCACCTCGGTGGAGAGCGACGGGTACAGCCCGAACTCCTGCGGGAGGTATCCGAGCATGCGCCGCAGCTCATCGGGCTTGGCCAGGACGTCGAGATCGCCGAAGCGGATGGTCCCGCTGTCCGGGAGCTGCAACGTGGCCAGCGTCCGCATCAGCGTCGACTTGCCGGCGCCGTTAGGCCCCAGCAGCCCGAACATCCCGGCGCCGACGGTGAGGGTGATCCCATCCAGGGCGCGCACCCCGTTCGGGTAGATCTTGCAAAGGTTGTCGATGACGAGTTGCACGGCGACTCCACGCGAGTGTGAAGGGGGTCAGAGCTGGGGTCAGAGCTGGGGTCAGAGCCTGCGACGTCGGTCAGTCGATGACAGAGGCGATGGCGCGGCCGAGCAGGTCGACACCGCGGTCGATCTCTCCTTCGCTGACGGTGAGCGGGGGCGCGATGCGGAAGACGCCGCCCATTCCCGGCAGCTGCACGATGTTCATGCTGAGCCCGAGCGACATGCAGGCGCGGGTTATCGCGGCGCCAAGTTCGGAAGCAGGAGCCTTGGTGATCCGATCGGCGACGATCTCGACGCCGCGCAGCAGGCCGCGGCCGCGCACATCGCCGATGCACTCGAAGCGCTCCTGCAGGGCGCGCAACCCGCTCTCCAACCGCGCCCCCATGACGCGGGCGCGCGCCGCGAGGCCGTCGCGCTGGACCACCTCGAGCACCTTGAGGCCGACCGCCGCCGGAAGCGGATCGGAGACGTGCGTGGTGTAGAACAGGAAGCCGCGTGCGTGGCAGCGCTCTTCCACCTCGGCCGAACACATCACGGCGGAAAGCGGGAGCCCCGCGCCAAGCGTCTTGGAGAGGGTGAGGATGTCGGGGGTAACGCCGTCGCGCTGGAACGCGAACAGGTGGCCGGTGCGTCCCATCCCCGTCTGCGCCTCGTCGAGGATGAGGAGCATGCCGCGCTCCTCGCACTTCTTCTTGAGCGCGGCGAGGTAGCCTTCGGGGAGTTCGAGCAGCCCTCCCGAACTCAGGATCGGTTCGGCGATGAAGGCGGCCAGGTTGCCGCTGGACTGACGGTCGATGAGGTCGAAACCGTAGTCGAGTTCGCCCCGCCAATCGGCCACACCGCCGCGCTCGAATGCCGGGCGATAGGCGTTAGGCGCGGGAATCGCCAGCGACCCGACAGCTGCTGGCCCGTATCCCCGGCGACCGGCGGCCAGCTGAACACGGTCCAGCTCACCGCCGGCGACAAC